>NZ_JBFGYC010000662.1:0-2004 GCF_041587635.1 Pontibacterium sp.
ATGACCCAATACGGTATCGGGGATACCAACAGCTCTTCAATGTTGCGTTGAAACTTGGTGCTATAGAACGAGGACACCACGTTACCGTAGGAGTTGGTGATCACTGACATCATGATCAGACCCGGAACGATATACTCCATGTAGTTAAAGCCCCCCATCTCACCAATACGAGAACCGATCAGGTTACCGAAGATGATGAAGTACAGGGTCATAGTGATCGCTGGCGGCAGCAACGTTTGCCCCCAGATGCGGGTAAAACGTCGGATCTCTTTAGTAACAATCGTACTGAAAGCGACAAACAGTTCTTTGGAGGTCATGCTTTTTCCTGCGCCAGATTTTTATCAACTAAAGAGACAAACAACTCTTCCAGTCGGTTCGCTTTGTTTCGCATGCTGGAAACCTGTATACCTTGTGCTTCCAACGCCTGAAAGATGGCATTCAGTCCCTGCTCACGTTCCACTTCCACCTGCAGCGTATGGTCGTCCAGCAATTCGCTGGTATAGCCGTTGAGTAGCGGTTTGCTTTGCAGTGGTGGATTCACATCCAAGATGAAGGTTTCAGTATTCAGCTGCAGAAGCAGCTCCCGCATACTGGTGTCTTGTACGATGGTACCGTGGTCGATAATAGCGATGTTACGACACAGACTTTCCGCTTCTTCCAGATAGTGCGTGGTGAGGATAATTGTGGTCCCGGCGGCATTAATTTCCTGCAGGAACTCCCACATCGAACGGCGTAGTTCGATATCAACCCCCGCAGTCGGCTCATCGAGGATCAGCAAGCGGGGATTATGGATCAACGCCCGAGCAATCATCAGGCGACGCTTCATGCCACCTGAGAGCATACGGGCACGCTCGTTGCGCTTGTCCCATAAACCCAGTTTGCGCAGATAAAATTCTGCCCGCTCTCGCGCTTCGTTGAGTGGAATACCATAGTAACCTGCCTGAGTGACGATAATATCAATCACCTTCTCAAACATGTTGAAGTTGAACTCCTGCGGTACGACACCCAAACACTTCTTCGCTTTGGAGAGCTGACTTTCCATATCATGGCCAAATACGGATACAGAACCTTCGGATTTATTCACCAATGAGGAAACAATCCCCAAGGTGGTGGACTTACCGGCTCCGTTAGGGCCGAGCAGAGCAAAGAAATCCCCCTCTTCAACCTGCAATGAGATCCCTTTCAACGCTTCAAAGCCGTTGTCATATACTTTACGCAGATTGTTTATAGATAGCGCTGTGGTCATTGATACTTCCTGATTGGCTGGTGTCAGCATAGTGTGGGCGGCAAGCGGACGATTCAACAGCTGCAACACTCTATTGCAGTATCCGATTCAGTCTCTTCTCTCATTGTCAGCCCACGACCAGCGGCAGGCGCATATTATAGCGTCCCAGCCACGATTTGAGGAAAAACCCGTACCAAAAACTCTCACTTGAACGAGAATCTCAGGACTTCAACAATATCCCGGCTCATATCGTATCAACGGCTATAGCTGCCAGCGCCCACTGGTTATAAAATGGGACTGATCGACAGACGGAGAAACGCATGACCCCCTATCAGATTCACCACCTGAATTTTCTGAAAATTGCCTATAACAACTTCATCAAGAGCGATCCATTTACACGCGAAGAACTCACCAAAGATGATGCAGAGTTCATCGCGAGCCTGAAACAACTGATCGAAGATTTTGAATCCGGTGCCGGTGAAGTACGTGAACATGGGCAAGACCTGCTGGACCGTGCCTTTCGCATGTATCCGGATCTGGTCCACCTGATAGCCCGCGATTTACTGTGGTACTTTGGCGGAAGCTGCCTGCACAATATGCCAGACGATGAGATCGAAAAATTTCAGCGCCTTGACGAGATGAGTTTTGAAGCGGAAGAAAACGGCGAAGAGTTTGATTATCTTAAAGCACGTTCAAGTGTCTTTGAATTAAACTAAGCTCAACACCCGTTTAGAGATAACATCGCCGGCGGGTATCGGCTGGCGATGTTATTGCTTGCG
>NZ_JBFGYC010000663.1:0-2003 GCF_041587635.1 Pontibacterium sp.
ATGGAGATTCGTCAGGCATCTAATAGTGTGTTCTCCGCATCCCAGGAGATTGCCCAAGGCAATAGTGATCTAAGTCACCGCACAGAAGACCAGGCAGCAAGTCTGGAAGAAACTGCGTCAGCGATGGAAGAGCTGACGGCCACGGTAAAGCAGAACGCGGACAATGCCAGTGATGTGGCCTCTCGAGCGTCTGACGCGATGCAGAAAGCCAGCAACGGCGGTGAAGTGGTTGATAGTGCTGTGGCAGCCATGGATGCGATCAATAAATCGAGTAAGAAGATTGCCGATATCATTGGCGTGATTGACGAGATCTCTTTTCAGACCAATATCCTGGCGTTGAATGCGGCGGTAGAGGCTGCGCGTGCCGGCGAGCAGGGGCGAGGTTTTGCGGTTGTTGCTGCGGAGGTGCGTAATCTGGCGCAACGCAGTGCCAGTGCGGCGAAAGAGATTAAAGGGCTAATTAGTGAGAGTCTGGAAGCGGTCAGTACAGGTACCAACCTGGTGCGCGCCACCGGTACAACCTTTGGGGAGTTGGTCGCGTCCGTTCAGGATGTGGTGACGATGATTGCGGAGATTGATACGGCGAGCAAAGAGCAGTCGGTTGGCATCAGTGAAGTGTGCCGAGCGGTGACTCAGATGGAAGAGGGGACGCAGCAGAACGCCGCGTTAGTTGAGCAGGCATCTGCGTCCAGTACCGCGATGGAACAGCAGGCACAAACCCTGCTACAACAGGTTGGGTTCTTTAACGTGAGTGGGGATGACTCTGCATTTCGGGCCCCTGCATCACGTCATTCCGGTCCGGCGCAGCGTCAGCGCCCGGATCATGCTGACTCCCGTCGTCGTGCGCCACTGCGACAGGCAGTACCTGAAGCAGAGGATAGGTGGGAGTCATTCTGATTTTCAGGTTTGAGTGACTGACTTTACATAGCTTGCTAGCGTAACGGATTCTGGATGTGCTTAACTGTAAGCGGTTGAAGCACAATCAGAATCCGTTTTTTTATGCCTAAATATTTATCAGTTATTGTCTCGATGAGGGTGTGTTGAAGTCATTTCGTAGCCTGCTGTTTACCCTGATCCTGTGCCTGTCATTGCTGTTGACCTGGTGGGTTCAACACCAAGCCTATGACTGGTCGATGACGCGCCTGAAGGAGCAGGGTGAAGATCGCCTGCTCAATACGATTATTGGCTTACGTACTGCAATCGATAGTTATAAATATCTGCCGTTTCTGATCTCCCAGAACAAAGACGTGCAGGAACTGCTGCTCTACCCCGTGTTGGATAAGGGGGCGGAGGTCAGTCGTTTTCTGGAACAGATGAATCTGGTATCCGGTGCCACCGCACTGCTGGTGTTGGATCTGGATGGCCGGGCGTTGTCCTACAGTCGCTGGCGCGAAGAACAATCTTTTTTTCTGAAATCCCACGCGAATACCCCGTATTTCACGCAAGCCCGCAACGGTGAGCAAGGGGTTTATGTTGACAGTACCGTTGATGGCAAAGCGACATCAATCTATCTCTCTGCACCGATCTACGATGCCAACCGTTTTATGGGGGTTGCCGTGGTACGTATCGATCTCAGTCAGTTGCAGGATAAGTTAAACCAGCTGGAAGATTTCCTGTTGTTCACTGAAAACGGCCGTGTGCTTTTAGCCAGTGAGGAAGGTTGGCGCGGCCAGAGGTTGCCTGATTTGATACGCAACAGTGAACAGCGATTGCTATCCGATAGCAGTGAGTTGGCACTGAAAAACCTCAGTAGCGGCGAGCGGGTGTTATTTCAGGCGGTCGCTTTACCTGATCTGGGATGGCAGGTCGCGGTCACCAGTAATATTTATCCGGTGTTGAGTACCCGTAATACGGCTGCTTTTATCAGTCTGGGTGGTTGTTTAGCGCTGGGGCTGCTATTGCTCTATATCCGAGAGCGCCATCTGAAGAATATCTCACGGCAGGAAACCCGTGATGCGCTGGAAAGCAGTGAGCGGCAGCAGCGGGATATTATCAACAATGCC
>NZ_JBFGYC010000664.1:0-1965 GCF_041587635.1 Pontibacterium sp.
ATCGTTTTAGTTCTTGTTATAGTGTCATCTGATGTGTATGGCGGCGATCATATCACCTCGAATTAGGTGATCAAATTCACTATGCTGCTACAGGGGCTTTAGAAGCTGGCTGGCTTTTGGCTTTTGGGAGCTGTCTGTAGCTTGAGAAGGGTGGATGCGTGCATTTCTATGAATTAAATAAAGGGCGTTTTGTGTGTGGTGAGTGTATCATTAAGCTGATACTCGAGCTCTCGGATAGATAGCTGCTAGGGGCATGAGTTGCCGCTATGGCAGCAAATGCTATCTAAAGTACGCATTTAATAATCTCCATATGATTTTTCTTTGATGCCGTCGAGGCTTGTCGTTTTGCCTTTTAATTTTTAGGACGTGAACTTCCCGTGTTGAATGGATCCTTTTCTCCTTGGCCTTGCTTTACTGATGAAGAAGCTGAGGCTGTGCGTAATGTGTTACTTTCCAATCAAGTCAATTACTGGACTGGAAGTGAGGGGCGTGAGTTTGAGAAAGAGTTTGCTGCTTTTTCTGAAGCGGCGCACGCGGTTGCCGTCGCTAATGGCACTGTTGCGCTGGATTTGGCATTCCAAGGTTTGAATGTTGGGGATGGTGATGAGGTTGTTGTTACGTCGCGTACGTTTTTGGCATCAGTTTCCTCCATTGTAAATTCGGGGGCTACTCCAGTGTTTGCTGATGTCAGCCTTGATAGCCAGAATATTACCGCAGAAAGTATTCGTGCGGTGTTGACATCGCGAACTAAAGCGGTTCTTTGTGTGCATCTTGCCGGGTGGCCATGTGATATGGACCCGATTATGGAGCTGGCTCAAGAGCACAATTTGTATGTTATTGAGGATTGTGCACAGGCTCATGGGGCGCGCTATAAGGGGAAAAGTGTCGGTTCAATTGGTCATGCTGGTTGTTGGTCTTTCTGCCAAGATAAAATAATGTCCACTGGCGGTGAAGGGGGAATGGTTACGACAAACAGCGAGCAGCTTTGGAAAAGGATGTGGTCGATAAAGGATCACGGAAAATCCTGGGATGCCGTTTATAATCGTGAATATCCACCAGGTTTTAGATGGTTGCATGAATCCTTCGGGACAAATTGGCGAATGACTGAAATGCAGGCAGCGATTGGGCGAATACAGATCACTCGGATGACTGAGTGGCATAATGCTAGGATTGAGAATGCCGCTAAAATTTGGCAGGTAGCTTGCCAGCAGCCGGGGCTTTCGACACCAGATGTACCCGAGTATATCGAGCATGCTGCATATAAGTGCTATGTGTTTGTTGAGCCAGATAAGCTTAAGCTGGGCTGGGATCGGGATAGAGTTATAGACGAAATCTGTAAGTTAGGTGTTCCGTGTTTTTCTGGATCATGCTCAGAAGTATATCTTGAAAAAGCGTTTGATGATACGGGGTGGAGGCCAGCTGAATCTTTGCCCAACGCGAAATTTTTAGGAGAGCAAAGTTTGATGTTTTTGGTTCACCCAACCATAACGTCAAGTGAAATTGAATTGAGCTGTTCGGCTCTAAAGGCAGTCATGGATAAAGCCGTTGCTTGATAAGATGGCGATAGTAGGAATGGAGTACTAATGGAGTCATCAGGTCTATCTAGTTCATCACTTCATTATCGAGTGTTGACACTGGGACGTAGTCGTAAGAAATTGATTATGGTCTTAGCGGACTTTATCGCCTTGCCCCTTGCGTTGTGGTCTGGGTATGCGCTGAGGTTGGCAGAGTGGTGGCCAGAAGAGCAGCTCGCAAGCGCATGGTGGCTATTTATCACTACGCCGGTATTCGGGTTGTTCATTTTTGCAAAGCTTGGGCTGTATCGGGCGGTTGTCCGGTTTATGGGGACGCAGGCGATTTGGGCTGTTGTCAAAGGCGTTGCGTTGCTTGCTTTAATGATGTGGTCTACAGCATTTTTTTTCAATGTTGCCCCCTTTCCTCGATCAGTACCTATTAACTTTGCGC
>NZ_JBFGYC010000665.1:0-1964 GCF_041587635.1 Pontibacterium sp.
GGTTTCCGGGTATTGACTAACTCCAAGCGTCCAATCACAACCCTCGATGACCTCGACGGCGTCGTTGTTCGTGTTCCTAAAAACGAAATCATGATCGACACTTACAAGTCTTGGGGTAACAACCCAACGCCTATGGCCTGGTCTGAAACCTTCACTGCTCTGCAACAGGGCGTTGTTGACGGTCAGGACACTCCATACACCACGATCTACGCGATGAAGTTTGGTGAAGTACAGAAGTACATCACTGACCTGCATTACCTGTTCCTGCTGGAGCCTCTGATTATTTCTGAATCCCTGTACCAGGATCAGAACGAAGCAACTCAGAAAGCAATTCTGGCAGCGGGTACTGAAGCGACCGCTTACAGCCTGCAGTGGCTGAAAGATCAGGAAGCAACCATCAAGAAAGAATTGGTGAGCAAGTACGGCATGCAGATCGACTCTCTGCAGGACGAAGCTGAATGGGCGAAGCGCGCTCAGAACGCTGTATGGCCTAAGTTCTACGAATCTGTAGGCGGTAAAGGCAAAGTGAACGAACTGCTGCGCTCTCTGGGTCGTGATGAAATCTAAGGTTTAATTCTTTAAACCGGAGTTTTTATCCATCCAGTCTATGCACCCGTCCGCGGGTGCATAGATCTTTACGGGAGATAGCCACATGGGCAGTAAAATCTTTAAATTCCTCGATAATATTGAAAGCTATATCTGTCGCACGCTGCTGGCCATGTTTGTCACACTGCTGTTTGCTCAGATTGTCTCGCGCCAGTTATTTGGCTACTCCTTCTCATGGAGTGAAGAGCTTTCCGTATATATGTTTGTATGGTTTGTGTTCTTTGGTGCCAGTTACGCCGCCAAACTCGCCGCTCACAACCGGGTAACATTCCAATACAAACTCATGCCAGCATGGTTACCACCCATTCTGGAAGTTTTATCCGATCTGATCTGGATTGGCTTCAACTGCTACTTCGTCTATCTGGCTTACGACTTTGTTTTCAACCGTATGAACCTGTTTTGGAAGTCTCAGACGCTGGGTATACCGATGAAGTATATCTACCTGATCTTACCAATTGCGTTTTCACTTATGACGATTCGCATCATTCAGGTGAACTACTACAAACTGGTTAAAGGCATCGACATCCGTGACCCTGACTCTCAGGAACTGGAAGAGTTAATGGACCACGATATCGACGAAGATAAGAAAAAAGACGCCGCATAATCCAGGAGCAGGTCAATGGCTGAAACATCTATTGTACTCATTTTATTCGGGTCCTTTTTGGTCCTGCTGGTGATGGGCGCACCCGTGACAGTAGCACTTGGGGTCGCGGCACTATCATCCTTTCTGTATCTCGAACAGAACCCTATTAAGTTTGTCCAGATTGCATTTACGTCAGTGGGCTCATTCCCGCTGATGGCGCTACCCTCCTTCATCCTTGCGGGTGCATTAATGGAGGCTGCGGGCATATCCAAACGATTAGTAACGCTCGCTGAAAGTTTCGCAGGCCCGGTAACCGGCGGCATCTCCGCTGCAACCGTACTGGCATGCATGTTCTTTGGCGCGATCTCTGGCTCCGGCCCTGCAACGACCGCAGCGGTAGGCATGCTAATGATCCCTGCGATGGTTAAACGCGGCTACGACAAAGGCTATGCATCTGCAATTACCGCATCCTCGGGTGGTCTGGGTATCGTTATCCCGCCGTCCATTCCAATGGTAATCTTTGGTATCTCTGCGATTGGCCTGAGCGTACCGATGGAAGCAGTCGCTAAACACGGTGAGTTCCAGAGCGTATCCATCACTAAGATGTTTATCGCTGGCGTACTGCCAGGCCTGGTAATTTCCATCAGCCTGATGACGCTGAACTATATCCGCTGTCGCCGCCTGGGTTACAAAGGCACCGCTGAAGGCTGGGATTTCAAGCATATCGCAGAAGCGTTCCGTACCGGCTTCTGGTCTGTTATGGCACCACTGGTTA
>NZ_JBFGYC010000666.1:0-1955 GCF_041587635.1 Pontibacterium sp.
GCAGCTGGATGAGGCGCGTACAATTTTGCAGCGGGTTAATGCGGAGAAACAAAAGCAGCCATGAAACAGTTGATATTGGGCGGAGCCCGCTCGGGGAAAAGTCGTTTGGCAGAACAGCGGGCTCAGGGTTTCGGCTGTCGTGTAGTTTACATCGCCACCGCTCAGGCGGGGGATGGTGAGATGTCAGATCGTATTTTGCGCCACCGGGAACAGCGTCCGGCTGAATGGGGTTTGGTCGAAGAGCCGATCGCATTGGCTCAAGTCTTACATGAGCATGCTGCGGATGATGTCTGTGTGCTGGTCGACTGTCTGACCTTGTGGGTCACAAACTTATTATTATCTGACCCCGGCGTTTTGGAGCGGGAATTGAATGCCTTGTATCAGGCGTTGGACAACCTGCCGGGCAAACTGATTCTTGTGAGTAATGAAGTCGGTTGGGGGATTGTCCCGATGGGTGAGCTAAGTCGCCAGTTTCAGGATCAGGCGGGCTGGTTGCATCAACGCTTGGGTGAAATCTGCGAACGGGTGACGCTGACCGTCGCAGGAATTCCGCTGGAGATAAAGCAACCCTTATGAGTACACACACTATGAATATCTGGTTGCAGGAGCCTGTTGCCGTTTGTGATATGGATCATCAGAGTGCGGCCTCTCAGCATCAAGCGGTATTAACCAAACCGTTAGGTGCCTTGGGTGATCTTGAAACCGTTGCGGTGCGTCTAGCAGCAATGCAAGGGCGCTTAAAGCCGCAAGTGGATAATGTGCAGATTACGGTATTTGCCGCTGATCACGGTATCGCAGCAGCGGGTGTCTCGGCTTATCCACAGGAAGTCACCGCGCAGATGGTGATGAATTTTGCATCCGGTGGTGCCGCGATCTCGGTATTGGCGCGTCATTTAGGAGCCCGGTTCGAAGTTGTTGACCTAGGGACGTTGGCGACCGTACCTGAGCATGAAAATGTTATCTCGCGTGTCATTGCTAAAGGCACTGAGGATTTTTCTTCGGCTGCGGCGATGGATGAAGATCAGTTGAGTCGCGCGCTACAGGTCGGATTTGAACGTATTGAGCAGTCTCTATCGGGTAATCCAGATCTGTTTATTGCCGGTGAGATGGGAATTGGAAATACGTCGGCGGCCAGTGCGTTGGTCGCTACGTTGCTTCAGCGCCCGGCAAGCGAGCTGGTCGGACCGGGTACGGGATTGGACGCGGCGCGGGTCGAACAAAAAGCACAACTGATTCAACAGGCGCTGGATTTACATCAAGTCGCGGCGGATCAGCCGTTAAAGGCGCTGCAATGTCTCGGCGGTTTCGAAATCGCGGCCATGACCGGGGCATATATCCGTGCCGCACAGCGAGGGGTTCCGGTGTTGATTGATGGTTTTATCAGCACTGCGGCAGCGATGATTGCCATCGCGATACAACCAGAGGTCAAAAACTGGTTTATCTACGGCCACTGCTCTGATGAGCCCGCGCATCAGCTGGTGTTGGATTATCTGCAGGTTACGCCGTTACTGAGGCTGGGGATGCGTCTTGGCGAAGGCAGTGGTGCTGCACTGGCGGTAGACCTTCTGCGTGCGGCGTGTCGATTGCATGCGGAGATGGCAACGTTTGCTGAAGCGGGTGTTGCAGATAAAGATTCCGCCGGATGAAATGGGGCAGACATTGATGCGGACATTAACTCTGGATCTGTTACGCCATGGGGAAACTGAGACACAAGGGATCTATCAGGGGATAACCGATGTGCCGCTATCAGTAGCGGGGCAACGACAGATGGCCGGGGCACTGGTTCACTCTGTTGGATGGCAGAAAGTTTTGCACTCACCTTTACAGCGTTGTGCTCACGCTGCAATTCAATTCGCGGCGCAATGTGAACTACCTTGTATCGAGGCGGATTGGCTGCGGGAGTATAACTTTGGTGAATGGGATGGCAGAACGCTCAGCGAGGTCTATAGTGAACA
>NZ_JBFGYC010000667.1:0-1951 GCF_041587635.1 Pontibacterium sp.
GAGCGTGTGACTTTTGTGCTCAATATCCACTCAGATCTCGACACCATTTTTGATGATCCTGACGATATCTACGGTTACATGGCGCGCCCGCATGATGACCCCTATTACAACGGGCAGTCACCCCTTGAGTTGATTAGCAGCGGAGACCTGACGGTGTTCGGGCGTATCTGCTGGCATATCGATGCGATGCGGGTAAATTGATGCGCACCTCTGCATCTTCCGAAGAAAATTTGTAGTGTTAGAAGATGATTGATGAGCACGAAACGTGCTCCCCTCCATTGTGATCAAAGATCATCGCTCTAACACCTTGATGATCTTTGTTCTCACCTGTCTGTTGGCCCTCTTCCGAATACCCCCATTTAGTTGACCAAGCGTAAAAGGGGCAGGATCAATAGAATTGCTTTTAATGCATGAATGTTCAAAAAGTTGCTTGACGAATATCAAGGCGCTGGATATTAATGTGCGCTCATTTTTTGAACTCTGGCTGAGCAATGAAGGATAGGTTTCTGGATAAGGGACAAATAAGCACATCTGACGAGCTTCAAGGAATGGATGTTGACGTCGGTCGCGCTGCGCATACGGTTACCCAAGCCTTAGATTACGTTGGAATTGACGATAGAAGTCACGGTCGGCGGGTGGGCTTAATCTGCCATCGTATTGCTCACTTAATGGGTTGGGATCGTGATAGACGGCACTACATTTTGTTAGCCGGTATGTTGCATGACAGTGGCGTATCGTCGACTGCGGTGCATAAAAAACTCGCGGATGAATTAGAGTGGAATGGGGCTGAACAGCACTGTATCCGTGGCGATTACTTCCTGCGTAGTTTCCCGCCATTCCGCCGCTACGCAGAAGCGGTGCGATACCACCATACCCGATGGGAGCATCTGCCGACGTCACTGGATCAAACGATGCGTGAGTATGCCAATCTGATTTTTCTCTCGGATCGGTTGGATGTAATCTATGCCTCGTTTATTCAAACCCATCCTCACCATCTGGTTTTGCTTCAGCGAGATAAACTGCTGGACGAGTTGCGGCCACATATCGGTACGCTTTTCTGTCCTCAGTTATTTGAAGCGCTGGAACAAGCAGCACTGAAAGACAGTTTCTGGTTAGAGTTACGAGAAGAGTTTCTCGATGACGCAATTTTTGACACGTTGGCATCAAGCGACTACAAAATCTCGTTGAGTTTTGACGAGATTGAATCGCTGGGTGAACTGATTTCGCAAGTGGTGGATGCCAAGAGTCCGTTCACGCACTATCACAGTTTAAGGGTTGCGGACCTGTCGTATGCGCTTGCGGAATTAGTGGGCTGCGATCAGTACCACAGCCGTATTCTGCGTATTGCCGGGTTACTTCATGATGTTGGTAAGCTCCGGACACCCGACGAAATACTAGAAAAACCCGGTGCATTGTCGCCCGAAGAGCTGGCTCAAATGCGCAGTCATCCTTTGGATAGCCGGCGTGTGTTAAAAGCCATCTTTCCTAATACGCCGATCGCTAAGTGGGCATCGGAACATCACGAAAAGCTGGATGGTTCGGGATACCCCTATGGCTGGGAAGGTGATCGGATCGATCTGCCAACCCGCATTTTGTGTATTGCCGATATCTTTCAGGCATTGTGTCAAAAAAGACCCTATCGAGGCCGTTTGAGCGTTGAGGAGGTTTTGAGCATTATGGACAAGATGGCTGATGGCGGTCAGCTCGACAAGGATGTGTATGGCACGCTGAAAGAACACAGGGATGATCTGTACCTTCTGGCGATCAAAGAAGGTGCCGTTACCGTAGAAATTTAGACCCAGTCATAAGCCGGCGATTGTTCAAGTACACCCCTCACAATGGCCGGTATCTCCTCTGCATCATTTGCGTCCCTCTATGGCGCCGCGCTGTACCATCTCCCTGTTTCCACCTTATTCCTTCACTTTCCAGCCCGCCAGATTGGCATTGATCC
>NZ_JBFGYC010000668.1:0-1950 GCF_041587635.1 Pontibacterium sp.
GTCTTTAAATCGTATTGGGGTTGGCTCATTTACCCGGGAGAAGGTCACGGGCGGCTCGATTACAAACACAAAAATAAGAACCAAAGGAAATAGGAATGAAGGTGAAAACGACTGCTGCATTAACGTTAACTGCAACCATGATCTCGACCCCTGCGTTTGCCGAGCAGCTTTGGAGCGATTTTAGTCTGAGTTATCTGAAAGGCAGTGATTATGAAGTGGGAGACCCTGATCGACAGGTTGTCACTGTAGAACACGCCAGTGGCCATAATTGGGGCGATACGTTCTTCTTCATGGACCGACTTAAGTCCGACAACGGCGATACGGAGACCTACTTTGAGTTAGCGCCACGTCTGAGTCTGGGCTACCTGACTGACAGTAACCTGTCGTTTGGCCCGGTTAAGGACGTCTATCTGGCGGGAACCTGGGAGAGTGGCGAAGGTTTTGATAACTACCTGACAGGTGTAGGTGTGAGCCTGGATGTCCCGGGTTTCCAGTACTTCAACGCGAATATTTACCATGTCAGTAATGACACCACCGATGACAACGAACAGCTGACCCTGACCTGGGGGCTGCCGTTCAACCTTGGCTCTGCTGAGTTGCTTTACGACGGCTTTATCGATTGGAGCACCTCCGGTAGCAACCTGGAAACCGAGATGAACTTTACCTCTCAGCTGAAGTGGAATGTTGGCAAGGTGATGGGTACCAAATCTCCGGTTTATGTGGGTCTTGAGTATGCATACTGGAACAACAAATTTGGGATCGATGGTGTCGATGAGCGTAACCCTGCATTGTTGGTGAAGTGGCACTTTTAAACGTATAGGTCGCTGCGGCCCGTGGGCCGGTTTAGCCTGGCCTGTGCTGAGGCCGTGAGGGTTGGAAGACCTCCACCGGCGATACCTTGTACAGTCAGTTATTAAAGCAGCCGGTTGGCTGCTTTTCTGTTTTCAGGGCTAGCGGTTGGGAGCCAAAAATTCCCAATACACGATGTGTATCAAAGCCGACCACAAAAAACTCAAGCAGGTCGGGTTGTGGTATCTGAAGAGAATCATTCCTGTGTATAATGCCCGGCATATTTTATGAACTGTATACAACGAAAAGTCGGCGGTTACTTCAGCTTCGGCAACACCCCGTCTGAAGCCGAATCAATACCTGTATAGCAGGTGGAGAAGCCCCGGTTTTATTTTTTTAAGTAATAGGATCCGTATGGAAAAAGTTTATATCAGCGCCCAGCAGCTTCTGGAAGATTCTACCCAGATGGCGTTACAGGTATTTGAAAGTGGTTTCCGCCCAGATTACATCGTCGGTGTATGGCGTGGTGGTGCTCCGGTGGGTATCTCTGTACAGGAAGTGCTGGATTGTCTGGGTGTTGAGTCCGATCATATTGCGATCCGTACATCCTCTTACACCGGTATCGGTGAGCGCAGCCGTCACGTTAAAGTGCACGGCCTGACCTACCTGATTAAACGTCTGGAATCTGAAGACTCCCTGCTGATCGTGGATGATGTGCATGATTCCGGCTTGAGTATTCAGCAGACCATCATCGAACTAAAAAAGGCCTGCAAGAAGAATACGCCTGAGATCCGGATTGCGACTCCTTACTACAAGCCTGCCAACAACAAGACCGGTAACGTGCCTGATTACTACGTGCACGAAACTAACGAGTGGCTGGTGTTCCCGCACGAGTTGGACGGTCTGAGCAAAGAAGAGATTCTGCAGAATAAGCCGGAATTTGCGGCGGTTGCAGCGAAGATGGCAGAGCTGGGTCGTTTCGAGTAAGAAACGCTTTCAGCTCCAGCTAGATTGAAAGAAACCGGCTTCGGGGGAGTTCAAAGGGACTTCACCGGGGCCGGTTTTTTTATGCTTCACAGTAGCATCCTTGATGTGGTGAATTATTTCGAATGTAGGGCAACCTTTCTGTTGGGTATCGCTTCGCTCGACCCAACCTACAAA
>NZ_JBFGYC010000669.1:0-1938 GCF_041587635.1 Pontibacterium sp.
AACGTGAGGTAAGTGATTCAGCTTCTTTTCGGTTCCAATTCGCGTACAGGAAACGGTCCAGGATGATTTCATCCTTGTTGGCGTTGAAGACTGACAGAGCGCCTTCGTTGCGGTCGATCGAGGCCGGTGTCAGTTGATCACCCCCGATAGCCAGAAAATGATAGGGTTTGTTGCTGTCTTGACGGCGGGCACAATCGAGCAGCGCCTGCATCATACGGGCACCGGCAGTGAAGTTGTCTGGGGTAATTGCTCCCAGCAGATTGCCATGTTTACCGCCGGGCTCGCCTACGCGCGGGCGTTGTTTTGGCAGGAAATCGTTCAGCAGCATCAGGGTGCGGATATTTCTTTTATGTGCGGCGACAAGAATCTTTTCCGCAGCCTGTTCCTCATTTACCAGAATGAGGTAATCGGGGGGTGTTTCACGTTCCGTGACTTCTATCCCTAATTCGGCCATACGCACACGGTTGCGTTGGGCGTAAATGACCTCCAGATCAATCTGGAAATCATCGGCCGCGGCCCGCATCGTTTCGGTGACCATGTCCCAGAAACGTTCCCCTTCCTTGCCGGGATTAACGAAAGTCACACTCATTGCCTGAGTGGTGCCGGAGACTAAAAACAGTACGCATGAGAATAGAAAACGCCTGACCGAACTTTTCATGATTATTTTTCTCGTTCGAGAACTACAGGAAGCTGTATTGTGCCCAGAAATTGGGAGTAGGTTCAAATAGAAAATAGTACAGGTGGTCAGGCCTGTTGAGATGTTTATATCTTGGTCAATTTTCAGTAAGAATTATCAGGGTTCCTTCAGTGTATATAGTAGACAGCTGTCTGCTAAGCCTTCAAAAGAGAAATAATATTTTACATTCTGAACAGTGTTCACTATCCTTGTTTGTAACTTAACTGAACAGTGTTCATTAACTGTCAGTCATTCCAGTATTTTAACGAGGATAGCCTCATGGCCAGACGCAGTGATCATTCCCGCGAGGAACTGCAGGAGATGGCATTAACCGCCGCTGAAAACTTGTTAGACCAGCAGGGTGGTGCGGCGCTTAGCACGCGTAAAGTTGCCGCGGCGATTGGTTACTCGGTCGGTGCGCTCTACCTTATATTTAAAAACCTTGATGACCTGTGCTGGCAGATCAATGCCCGTACATTGCGTGGTCTGATGAATGCTCTGGATCAGCAGGTCGACGCGCCTACACCGCGCGCGCGTCTGAAAGGCTATGCTTCTGCGTATCTGAGTTATGCCCAGCAATGGTCGCATCGCTGGGCGCTACTGTTTGATCACAACGCAAACGAAGGGGATGAGTCACCGGAATGGCTACAGGCAACAATCGCTGAACTGTTTACCCGTATTGAAGCGGATCTGGCTGAACTTTACCCGGAGGAAGCGCCAGAAGACATTACGCTGGCGGCCCGCACATTGTGGAGCAGCGTGCATGGTATTACCCAACTGAAATTGCGCGACAAGCTGTTTTTTGGCGGTGAATCTGCGGCACAGCAGATGACCGACAGCCTGATCGACCGTTATCTGGATGGCTGGACGCCGTCTGACGCATCTGTAGGAGGAGTGACAAAGTGAAAGACCTGATTAAACACAAAGGATTTCTGGCCTTTATCACTATGGCGTTTATCAACGCCTTTGTCGATCTGGGCCACAAAATCGTTATTCAGAACACCTTGTTTAAGGCCTATGACGGTGAAGTTCAGATCCTGCTGACGGCCGTTGTTAATGGCCTGATCCTGCTGCCATTTATCATGCTATTCACGCCTTGTGGTTATATCGCTGATAAGTACCCGAAGAACGAGGTGATGCGAAAATCGGCCTGGGCTGCTGTGGCGATCACCTTGCTGATTACACTCTGTTATTACCAGGGTTTGTTTATCGCTGCATTTGGTTTGACTTTCATTTTGGCAGTTCAGAGTGCGTTCTATTCG
>NZ_JBFGYC010000670.1:0-1938 GCF_041587635.1 Pontibacterium sp.
ATCAACGCCTGGTGCATCGCTGCATAGTCATCACCGGCGGTAACATCTTCAATGTTAAACGTGCGGTAATCCTGCTTAAGCGGCCCGTTACGATCAAATACCACGCATGAAGCAACCGTAGCCTCACCGGAGCTGTGACTAATATCGAAACACTCCAGTCGCTGCGGCACCGCGTCAAGCGCCAGCGACTCCTGCAATTCCAGAAACCGATTGTATACGTTTTTCTTATTCGCCAGATGTGATGCAAGGTGTTGCTCAGCGTTAGTTTGCGCTAGCCGCTGCCAGCCCGCACGCTCGCCACGCACATTATGAGACAAGGTGACTCGTTTACTTCGCTTATTCCCCAGCGCCTCTTCAAGACAGTCTTTATCTTCAACTGCGTATGAGGTGATTACACTGTTCGGAATCTCACGCTGCGATGACAAATACCATTGCGCAACAAAAGCAGACAAAACGTCCGCCTCAGTTTCTTCAACGGAGACTTTAGGGTGAAAGATTTTGCTACCAATAATACGCCCTCCACGTACGAAGAGCATATGTACACAGGCACCACCCGGCTTGAGCGCGCAACCCAGCACATCCGCATCACCTGCTGAGCCAAACACATACTGCTGCTCCTGCACCTTCTGAAGGCTTACAATCTGGTCGCGAAACTCAGCCGCCTTTTCAAACGCCAGGCTCTCAGATGCCTTTTCCATGTCGGCAGCCAGTTCCTCCATGATGACTTTGCTTTTGCCATCCAGAAACATCATTGCACGACGCATGTCTTGCTGATATTGCTCGGGACTAATCAGCTCCACGCAAGGTCCGCTACAGCGCTTTATCTGATACTGCAGGCAAGGGCGGGAGCGATTTTTAAAGAAGCTCTCATCGCACTGACGAATACGAAATATCTTTTGCAACAGGTTCAGGCTTTCGCGCACCGCTCCGCCACTCGGAAATGGCCCAAAATATCGGCCACTACGACGTCGAGCGCCACGATGAAAGCGAATTGCAGGATAGGCATCTTTGTCAGAAACAAAGATATACGGATACGATTTATCATCCCTGAGCAGGATGTTATAAGGTGGCCGCTGCTGCTTGATCAGGCTCTGCTCAAGCAGTAAAGCTTCGGTTTCGCTATTGGTTACTGTGACTTCAATATCAGCAATTTTGCTGACCAGAGCTTGCGTCTTGGTAGATAGGCCGGTGCTTCGAAAATAGCTACTTACGCGCTTCTTTAAATTTTTGGCCTTGCCGACATACAAAATATCACCCTTCACGCCGAACATCTGATAGACGCCTGGGCGACCCGTTAATCGGCCTAGAAAGGATTTGGAATCAAAAAGCGATGAAGTAGTTTCAGTGTTCAAAACAGCCGGTGACTCTAATGTTACGGTAGCGCGGAGCCTGCAACTTTGTAGTGCCTAACCCCGACAAAGAGCGATATTACTTGGCGAGATTAAGCGCCTTGTTGTGACCCATATGCTTATGAGTCGCTTCGCGGTGCAATAACTGAAGCTCTTCTCGCGTTGAGTCACTGATCCCGGCACCACGTGATAGGGATACTTCCAGATAGGCACCGATTTCAGCGTAATAGAACAAGCTGTTCTCGGTAGATTTCGCGCGTTTAAGTTTCGTAAGCGCGATTTGCGCACCATTCAGTAAAATGTAGTTGATGTCGGTTTCCGATAGCAACGGGTTACGTTCGCGCTCATTGAGCGGTGTTTTTTGCGAATCAGATTTGCTCATTCCGAAAATCCTGTTAAATACTTATGGAGCACCAGCCATTACTTTAAAGCCTAAGAGGTGGTCTTGTTAACTGATTCTTTCATTACACAACAGATTCATGCGGATATTCGCTGGCTGCTTGAGTCGCCTGCGCTGATGTTACTGCCGGCCGACCAAGATGGAACACACTGGCTGCATAGACATACCAGCGCTCTGAACCCGGACGAC
>NZ_JBFGYC010000671.1:0-1932 GCF_041587635.1 Pontibacterium sp.
GACTTCCGTACATTCCTTGCGGCGTTCGTCAACGTACCTTGTCAGATCATCAAGAGCGGTCGTCGGTTGGTCTACCGTCTTCTGGCATGGAGTCCCTGGCAGCACGTCTTCTTCCGTTTGTTGTGGGGCACGTAGCGCAGTCGCGTCGTTCAGGCAGATGCGAGGCAGCCAGGCAATGTCCGGGCAGGGGCCGGTCTGTCTTGAAGGTATGGCTGCTTTGCGTACGATGATTTGCAGTCTTAACGTCAAGCGTATTTATCTGGCATTGCCGATAGGCGAATCCTCTAAGATTGAGCAGATGCATATAGATCTCATGGATATGAATGTTGATCTTATTTGGGTGCCTGACATTTATGCTCTGAATCTGCTGAACCACTCGGTGCGTGAGGTGGCGGGAATGCCGCTTATCTTTCTGAACGAAAGCCCGTTGACTTCGTTGCGTCGAGGGGCTGTAGCGAAAGATGTTATGGATAAGTTATTGTCTCTCGTTGCTCTAGTCCTTTTAAGTCCTGTGATGCTTATGGTTTCGGTCGCGGTAAAGTTTTCATCTCCAGGGCCTGTGTTTTTTAAACAGGATAGGCATGGCTTTGATGGAAAGGTTATCAAAGTCTGGAAATTTCGTAGTATGAAGGAGCATGTGGAGGATGGCGAGTCTGTTACACAGGCTAGCCGAGGTGATCCCCGGATTACAAATGTAGGAAGGTTTATTCGTCGAACATCTATAGATGAGCTGCCGCAACTAATAAATGTTTTGCAAGGATCGATGTCTTTAGTAGGCCCTCGGCCACACGCGGTTGCTCATAATCAATACTATTCTGAAAAAATTAATGATTACTTGGCTCGTCATCGGATTAAGCCCGGAATTACCGGCTTGGCGCAAGTGAGTGGTTATAGGGGCGAAACGGAAACTCTCGATAAGATGCAAAAACGAGTTGAGTATGATCTGGAGTATATCAATAACTGGTCGTTGTGGTTAGACGTAAAGGTTTTGATTAAAACTCCCTTTTCGCTTCTTTCGAAAGATATTTATTGATCTCCTATAAAGGTGTGTTAAGGATGAATGCTTGCAAAGTGCTGACAGTGTTTGGGACTCGACCTGAAGCGATTAAAATGGCGCCGCTGGTTAAGGCGTTGGCTGATGAACAGGGATTGGAAAGCCGCGTTTGTGTTACCGCCCAGCATCGCGAAATGCTTGATCAGGTCCTGAATTTGTTTGAGATCGAGCCTGAATACGATCTCAATATTATGAAGCCCGGACAGGATTTGTACGATATAACTTCCCGGATTCTGCTTGAGCTGAAAGTAGTATTGAAAGACTTTCAGCCTGACTTAGTTTTGGTGCACGGTGATACTTCAACCACGTTGGCTACTGCGTTGGCCGCTTTTTATCATCAGGTGCCGGTTGGTCACGTTGAGGCGGGCTTGAGAACTGGGGATTTATACTCTCCATGGCCAGAAGAGGCTAACCGTAAAATGACCGGTGCAATTACAAAATTGCACTTTGCCCCTACACAAACCTCTGAATCCAATCTGTTGGAAGAGAATGTCTCAGCTGACCAGATCCATGTGACTGGTAATACAGTGATTGATGCTCTGCATTGGGTTGTCAATAAAATTGAGACTGACCAGCAGTTGTGTTCGGAGTTGGAGGGTCAGTTTCCGTGGCTGGATTCAGATAAGAAACTATTGTTGGTCACTGGGCACAGAAGGGAGTCTTTTGGTGGTGGATTTGAGCGGATTTGCCAGGCGTTAAGAGATATTGCTCTAGCCCATGCTGATTGTCAGGTAGTGTACCCTGTTCATCTGAATCCAAACGTTCAGCGGCCGGTGAATTTATTACTCTCTGATATCGACAATGTTCATCTGATCGAGCCGTTGGATTATCTGCCGTTTGTTTATCTGATGAGTAAAAGCTATCTGATTTTGACAGAC
>NZ_JBFGYC010000672.1:0-1919 GCF_041587635.1 Pontibacterium sp.
AGTGCTTCATATACACGGAGAAAGTCAGCCATGTAACGTTCATGTTCATTCATATTCTTTGATAACCACTTTAATCTTAGGGCTTCTTTTTCGTTGAAGCCTTGTTTTATTAGCCAATCTAAATGTACATCGGGTGCAACTCTATCGATGGTCTCGTGCCATTCTTTATGGCCTGTTTCTCCTAACAGCGCTGCGAGCAAGCGTCTGGCGCTCTGCTTTTCGGCGATTTCATCATCTAATTGAGATAATCGATTCAGCAGAACCTGTCGATCTATCCTGGCGTTTAAGCATGCTTTACATTCATTTAGCGTGAGCCCTCCGGCATGGAGCTGCTGTATCAACCGCAAGCGTTGGACATCGTATTCGCCGTATATGCGATAACCATTACCGAGTCGTTTCCCTTCGATCAGCCCTAGCTTTTCGTAATACAGTAATGTGGTGCGTGATAGTCCAACCTGCTCCGCCAGTTCTGATATTCGATACATAAATGGTTCCTCTTGAAGGAGCGCTACCCCCCATATAAAACCATCATAAACTGTGAAGCAGTAGACAGGTCAACGGATGATTTCTAAGCGATCAGACCAATGTGGTGATTAGAAAATCAGTGAAAAGAACCAAAATAGTTGATGGCGTGAGTCTACTGAGTTGTCCGTACTATCTCGGTAACTGACTTATAGGTTGCGAAAGCAGACTGAGAGATGGGTACGTTCAGGCAAGGTGCGCTGGCGCGGTATAGCGAATTTCTGAGCAACGTTCAGGTTTAGCTATTCCTGAATCGCATGTTTGATATAGGCGCGGCAGATATTACGCGTCAGGTTCATTAACAGGATGAAGGACTGCTCACCATCGATTTCCGGCAGGGAGGCAAACAGAGGGTTTCGAATATGCAGGACTACAGAACCCACTGTCGGTGTTACATCCCCAATCACCGGATTCATTGAGAGCATGCTGATAAAACCAACGCATTCGCCAGGCCTGAGAACGTTAACGATTTGGTTTTTTAGCTGTGGGCCACAATAGAGCGTGCTATCACCTTCGATCTGTATGTAAAAACCGTTCGGAGACTGGCTATCCCGGAATAGCAGATCGCCGGGCTCCGTGCGGTATATCTCGCACTGATCCAGTAGATGTTCGACAAAGTCCTGGGTCAGAGCACCAAACACCGACAATTCCCTAAGGTGCTCGAAGGTGTACTGCTGATCAAACTGCGCTTTAGTTAATGGCTCCATGGATACTACCTCCAACACTCTGCATCCAGTTTAGTTAAATCCTCACCGGGTTCCATCGCAAAGCTGCTTATTTTCAATGGCTAAGGCCAGAATACTGTTAATCTGGTGAGCAAAAAGGTAATAAACACCCGTCTTTCGGCCGTCTCACTAAGAGTGGCGAACAGTGCAAATTGCACCCGCCTTTGTGAAACACGTTTTGAAGTGGCATAGTGAATTTGGCCTCTGCAGCATCGTTCCATACATGTCGTGTTTACAAAGCTTAAATCCTTGATGATCAACTAATACCTCTTTATCGAGGATAAGGGGTATTGGAGCCTAGGGCGTTTGTGAACCAAACCCCGCATCAACAATCCAGCTCATACCTGATTAGTTCAGCAAGGATCAGAAGGTGCCCTCGCCCTGTTACCTCCCCTGAGAGATGCACTCTTCCAAGTATGGGGCGTGCATTAAAACCAAAATGGCATAACGCCAACAGCAGTAAGCTATTCAGCTCGAAACAGTAACCACCCCGATTCGAGTTAACTAATTTTGCGCCAATGAGTCATAGTCAGTTTCAATTGACTTACCTAACACCACATCAAAGGTTTCCAAGGGTATCGCTCTATGCTGTGCCTTATGAATTTCTTTGAGGCCCCGACAATCCCGTGTTGGTCGCGTAGTTAGGTGTATTCTGTTCAGATAACTCTGTTC
>NZ_JBFGYC010000673.1:0-1918 GCF_041587635.1 Pontibacterium sp.
CTACCGGTGACTTTGGCAAGCTTATTCGGGAAGCGTCACTGACCGGCATCGAGCTCAGCAACGGCCTGCTCACGGGTTTTCCGGGCGGACTCCCTATTCAACAAGACGGACTTGTCTTAGGCGCCCTCGGCATTTCAGGTGGCAGTGCCGAGCAGGATCTTGAAATCGCCAAGCATGCATTGGACAAGGCGGGATTATAATCATGACGAAGTTAAAACTGAGTGTTGTAGACCAGTCTCCCGCCCACGATGGCAACTCCCAGACCCATGGCCTTCAGCGCACGCTGGAACTGGCGAAGACCTGCGACGAGCTGGGCTATCACCGCTACTGGGTCGCCGAGCATCACGCAACACCGAGCTATTCCAGCCCATGCCCGGAAATTGTCATTGGCCAGATTGCCGCCCATACAAAACGGATCAAGGTCGGTAGCGGCGGTATTATGCTGTCCCACTACAGCCCCTATAAAGTGGCTGAAGTGTTCCGTACGCTAGAAGCATTTTTCCCGGGCAGGATTGATCTGGGTTTTGGCCGTGCGCCGGGCGGCGCAGAACTGCCAAGTCGCGCCCTCGCCTACCCGAATACCCCGGTCAGCCGAGAGAGCTATCCTGACCTGGTCGAAGCATTGGTTGGATTCGCTGACAACCAGATCCCCGACGGGCATGCGTTTTCCGGCTTACAGGTCACACCCACAGACAGCACCGCGCCCGAACTCTGGACACTGGGCTCCGCTGCCGGGAGTATCGAACTCGCCGCACGATATGGCGTTGGCTTTGTGCTGGCCCTGTTTATCGGCACCCACGAGCGTCCGGCAGAGATCATCAGTAAGTACCGCGAACTGTTTAAACCACGCGCGGGTAGCCTGATGCAGACCCCTCAGGCCATGATTTCCAGCGCGGTCATCTGTGCGGATTCCAGTGAAGAAGCGAAGCTACTGGCGGCATCCCACACCTTCTGGAAGATTCAGGCCTCAAACGGTATTCGTGAAGGCATCCGACCACCGGAAGAGTGCATGGATCTATACAAACAGCTGTCACCTTCAGATCAGCATACGTTCGATATTACACGGGATTCAATGATTACTGGCACCCCCGAATATTGTCGGGGCGTACTCGAACAACAAGCCGCATTCTACGATGTCGACGAAGTCGTGGTGGTTGCGGTCACCCACAATTTTGAAAAACGACGCGAAAGTTACGAAAAGCTGGCGCAGGCTTTTGACCTGAACGCATAGGCACATTCAACATATCAGGCACAAAAAAAGGAGGCTATTAGCCTCCTTTTTTCTGTTGGTCGCTGTAACGATCAGATCTTATAGATCCGGCAACACCTGATTGGCAAAAATTTCATCAATCTCTGCCCGGTTACCTGCCGACTGGACCTGACGCACAACATCCGGTGTCAGATGCGGTGCAAAACGCTCGATAAAGTCGTACATATATCCACGCAAGAAGGTGCCTTTGCGGAAACCAATCTTTGTCGTGCTGGATTCGAACAGATGACTCGCATCCAACGCGACCAGATCGCTATCAAACTCTTCTTCGTATGCCATCGTCGCGATAATTCCAACACCCAAACCCAGACGAACGTAGGTTTTGATCACATCGGAATCTACTGCCGTAAACACCACCTTCGGATCCAGACCTTCTCGCTGGAACGCATCATCCAGCTTAGAACGCCCAGTGAAACCGAACACATAGGTGACAATCGGGAACTGCGCCAAGTCTTTAAGGGTCAATTTTGACAACTGAGCCAAAGGGTGATCCTTAGGTACGACAACGGAGCGATTCCAGCGATAGCACGGCATCATAATCAGATCACTGAAGTGAGACAGCGCTTCAGTGGCGATGGCAAAATCCACCGTTCCGTCTGCAGCCATCTCAGAAATCTGCATAGGCGTACCTTGGTGCATATGCAACGA
>NZ_JBFGYC010000674.1:0-1918 GCF_041587635.1 Pontibacterium sp.
CGGTGACAGAGACGAGCAGTGTGTCTGAGATACACGTGGTGCAGGTGAATCCTGATCATGCCGAAGACGGTCAGATTATTGTTGAGTATGAAGGTTGGTTGAACGAAATGCGGGCGTTGATTGAGCGGCTGCGTACCGGTATGCAGGAGTGGTAAATCAGTGTCATTAGTGGATGAAAAGCTGGAAACGTTACTAGAGATTGTTGAGCTGGAAAACGGAGATCTGGCCATTCGTCGAGCTGAAGACGAGGAGAGCGAGCCGCTGCTGGTGGTTGCGTTCTCTGAGGAGCTGCGCGAGACGCTGGAAGAAAAGTGTATCGAGGTTGGCCGAATGATGTTGACCGCGGGTATTCATATGGTTGCTGAGTCAGGCCACAACTTGTCGCCGGTGAGCGAGCCAGTTGTTGAGCCTTTGCCAACAATTCACTGATTTAATTCGTTCTTAAAAATACCGTCCTTACTCTGGACGTCGGTAGGCGTTCGGGATGGGTGGTTTTTTATATAACCCTGTCTACAGATCCCTCTGTTTTGTGCTCACGTTCCGTGTGAATATTGCCTTTGGTGCTGTGCTGTATGTGTCGTTTAGGCGTTTTGGCGTCCGCGAATTACAATGCCGTGGCTTGAGCCGGTGCGGGCAGCGTCTTCCAGTCCGTTCAATTCATCTTCGGACAAATATCCAGGCCAGGTAATCACTGCGTGGCAGGTGCCTGCTTTTAACGCCTGGCATGAGAGTTCGTATACCGAGTGGTTGTCATCAGGTTTGAGCAGGATGACCTTGCTCAGGTCTATTCCTGCATCGGCAAGTAGCGCTTTGGGCAGCACAATGGGAGGGGCAATCCAGACAAACCAGCGATCATCACGGCTCAGTTGCGCCAGTAAGGGCATGAGCATTGGCATATTACTGAGTTCATCATCTCGCATAATGATCTCGGTAACTTTGCCGGATGTTTGTTTACTCTTAATGAGCGGAGCAGTGGTTTGTTTTGTGGTGGTCAGGCTTGGGCGAATCAATTTGGGTGTTGCAGTCTGGTGGCTAATCATAGGTCATTACCTCTGCGTATAACGCCAACACTCAGTCCCTCAATTGCCAGGCTTTGCTCGCGAAGGTCGACCTCAATCGGGTCGAATTCTTCGTTCTCGGCAATCAGGTACACCATATGTCCTTCCTGCTTAAAGCGCTTCACCGTTACTTCATCATCGATACGTGCAACGACGATCTGTCCATCGTTTACGTGTTGGCACTGATGTACCGCAAGCAGGTCGCCATCCATAATGCCGATATTTTTCATGCTCGTGCCACGCACGCGGAGCAGATAATCGGCTTTAGGGTGAAAGAAGTCTGATGAAATCGTGCAGTGATCTTCGATATGTTCCTGTGCAAGGATAGGAGAGCCTGCTGCTACCTGACCAATGACAGGCAGTCCAAGATCCTTTTCTTCTTCCATGACAGGTACACGGATACCGCGAGACGTACCGGGTATGATCTCAATGGCGCCTTTACGGGCCAGTGCTTTCATGTGTTCTTCAGCCGCGTTAGCAGACTTGAAGCCCAGCTCTCGTGCAATATCGGCGCGAGTCGGTGGGTAACCGGTGGTTACGATATAGTGCTTGATGCAGTCCAGAACTTCCGTTTGTCTTTTTGTCAGCTTCATAATCGTATCTGTTTTTTTATACAGTACATGTGATTATATACAGTATCCGAGTTCTGTAAAGCAACTTCTGTTTATATATCCAGTATTTTGATAACATTGCGCAAAACTTGGTTGGACGACGGCGTTGCTCGATAAAAATCTAAAATCTGAAATTCAGTCTGCTTACAGCGCCTTTTTGCAAAACCGTGGACTGAAGCCTCGTGTGAGCCAGAAGCAGATGGTTGCACACATCGCCCGCACCCTTGGTGGTATCAAGCAAACCTCAGA
>NZ_JBFGYC010000675.1:0-1904 GCF_041587635.1 Pontibacterium sp.
CAACACTGCGTACATGTCACTCAGGTTTTGATAGACCTGTGCGTAACTAGGGTGGGTTTTGAACGCACTTTGCAGAGTTTGGATGGCACGGCTGTTGTCGCCTGCTTCTGCATAGATAACCGCAAGGTTATTAAGCGGTTCAGGTCGATCCGGGTATTTTTCACGCAGCTCGTTGAGCAATGTTTCTGCTTGAGCGAGGAAACCTGTTTTTGCCAGCAGTGTGGCTTTGAGTAGTTGGGCATCCATGTTGTCTTCATCGGCGGCCAGTACCTGGTTGACTGCTGTCAGCGCATCCTGATATTGGCCGTTGCGCAGGTAACGGTTGGCCTGCTGTAAACTCTGCAGATCGGTCGCATCAGATGTTACTTGAGGCGCTGGCAAGGAGCTGTTATCCGAACTGTCCATTACGCTGTACGCAACAACACCGGCAATTACTGCCGCGATTGCGAGTGGAAGCCATCTTTTCTTTCCAGGAGCGTTTTGTAACGAAGCCATGTATGTTCAGTACTAGTCAGAAGAAAAATATCGGAAGCCGACATTATAAACATCTCGGCGAGCAAAGGCAGGGAATGTGGATCAGCTGATTAAAAAAAATCCACAACCTTCCAGTTGCGCCTACAAAAAAGCCTCCCGAAGGAGGCTTTTTCAGCGCTATAACGACAGGTTATTCACCCTGTTCGCGAGCAATCGCGCGGTACGCAATGTCGTTACGGAAGTACGCGTCTTTCCAGCTGACGTCCTTCAGCAAATCGTAAGCGCGCTGTTGAGCTTCTGTCACTGTATCACCCAGCGCAGTCACGCAAAGGACACGACCGCCAGCGGTTACAACGTTGCCTGACTCATCCAGCTGAGTACCCGCGTGGAAAATCTTAGTGCCTTCAGGGCATGCAGCCGGGAAGCTGATCACGTCACCTTTGTTGTAGCTGCCCGGATAACCACCCGCAGCCATCACCACACCGACAGATTTGCGCTCATCCCACTCTGCAGTGGTCTGATCCAGTTTCTTATCCAGTGCAGCATTGCACATATCAACCAGACTGGATTTCAGACGCAGCATGATTGGCTGAGTTTCAGGATCACCAAAGCGACAGTTGTATTCGATCACTTTAGGGGTGCCGTCAGACGCGATCATCAGACCCGCGTACAGGAAACCCGTGTATTCATTGCCTTCAGCTTTCATACCGTTAACGGTAGGCATGATCACTTCGTCCATAACACGCTGGTCGATCTCTGCGGTGACAACCGGAGCAGGGGAGTATGCGCCCATGCCGCCCGTGTTCAGGCCAGTATCGCCATCACCAACACGTTTGTGATCTTGGCTGGTGGCCATTGGCAGTACATTGTCGCCATCAACGATCACGATATAAGAGGCTTCTTCACCGTCAAGGAACTCTTCGATAACCACACGGCTACCCGCATCGCCAAATGCGTTACCCGCCAGCATATCCTTAATGGCATCTTCAGCTTCTTCCAGTGTCATCGCAACGATAACGCCTTTACCAGCTGCCAGACCGTCGGCTTTAATCACGATCGGTGCGCCTTTTTCACGTACGTAAGCCAGTGCAGGCTCAATTTCAGTGAAGTTAGCGTATTCGCCGGTTGGGATATTGTGACGTGCCAGAAAATCTTTGGTGAAGGCTTTGGAGCCTTCTAGCTGCGCTGCGCCTTCGGTTGGGCCGAAAATGCGCAGTCCTTTAGCCTGAAAGTGGTTCACAACACCTGCAACCAGCGGTGCTTCAGGACCGACAATGGTCAGGTCAATCGCGTTGTTCATTGCGAAATCGCGCAATCCGTCGAGATCCATCACGTCGAGTGCAACGTTCTGCATCTTGTCTTCTTGTGCGGTTGCCGCGTTACCCGGTGCTACAAAAATCTCGGTAACTTTATTGTCGCGTGCTGCCGCC
>NZ_JBFGYC010000676.1:0-1898 GCF_041587635.1 Pontibacterium sp.
CCCGAAACATTGTTCATCTGGCAGGTCGCTGTTGGCAGAAATGCCCGCGGAATGGGACTTGGCAGCCAGATGTTGCAACAACTTTTGGGGCGCAAAGAACTCGCAGCGGTTACCCACTTAGAAACAACGATCACCGAGGACAATGCCGCTTCGTGGGCGTTGTTCACACGATTAGCAAAACACTTTAATGCCTCTCTGGAACGCTCACCGATGTTTGATCGGGTGACGCACTTCAATGATGAGCACGATACAGAGCTGCTTGTCCGCATCGGTTCTTTATCACGCTGATATCGCCGTCTCCACCGCCGATACTTCGCCTTTCTAAACAAGCCACACAAAAGATTATTGAGAATACTGATATGAAAATTTTCGACGAGATTGAATCAGAAGTTCAGTCCTATGCCCGCGCGTTTCCACGCATCTTCAACAAAGCGCAGGGTGAATTCCTGTACGACGAGGATGGCAATCAGTACCTCGATTTTCTGGCGGGTGCCGGCACGCTGAATTACGGCCACAACAACCCGATCTTCAAAGAAAAACTGCTGGACTACATCCACAGTGACGGCATCACTCACGGTCTGGATCTGCACACCAAAGCTAAAGGCGAATTCATGGAAGCCTTTAACGAAAAGATTCTGAAACCAAGGGATCTCAATTATGTGATGCAGTTCACCGGCCCTACCGGAACCAACGCGGTAGAAGCAGCCCTGAAACTGGCGCGCAACATCACCGGCCGTGAAAACGTTATCAGCTTCACCAACGGCTTCCACGGCGTCAGCATGGGTTCACTGGCAGCAACAGGTAACTCTCACCACCGTGGTGCGGCAGGCGTCAGCCTGAGCGGCGTGAGCCGGATGCCGTATGATGGCTATTTGGGAGAAGATATCGATACCACCGTATATCTGGACAAAGTACTGTGTGACTCCAGCAGCGGTATCGATAAGCCCGCCGCTGTGATCGTGGAAACGGTACAGGGCGAAGGCGGCATCAACGCAGCTGACTTCGGTTGGTTGAAGAAACTGGACGAAGTGTGCAAAAAACACGAAGTCCTGCTGATTGTTGATGATATTCAGGCAGGCTGTGGTCGCACCGGCACCTACTTCAGCTTTGAACAGGCAGGCATCAAGCCAGACATCGTGACACTGTCTAAGTCACTGGGCGGCTACGGTCTGCCATTTGCGGTTGTACTGTTCAAGCCGGAGCTGGACCAGTGGAAACCGGGTGAGCACAACGGCACCTTCCGTGGTAACAACTTCGCATTTGTAACAGCCAAAGCTGCGATCGATCACTACTGGTCGGATAATCGTTTCTCCAACGAGATCATGAGCAAAGGCCGCTATGTGTCTGAGCGCCTTGAAGATATCGTCGAGAAATACGGTAACGGCAACTTCACCACCCGTGGACGCGGTATGTTCCAGGGCATCAACTGCGTAAACGGCGAACTGGCCGGTAAAATCACCAAAAAAGCCTTCCAGAACGGTCTGATTATCGAAACCAGTGGCGCAGATGATCACGTGGTTAAGCTACTCTGCCCTCTGATTATCGATATCGACAATCTTGCGAAAGGCATCGATATTCTGGAAGACGCGATTCGCGACGTCTGCGCGGGAGAAAGCTCAATCCCGGTACAGAAGAAGTATTTCCCGCCTGTTGATCTCGCAAGCTAATCAAATCGCAACCAAAACCGTAGGCATGTGAGGCACAACCGAATCTGCCGCCTAACACATGATCGCGTGACACCTGCCTGGCCCTTGGCGTATGCCTCTACGCAAGGGTACGGTGATCACGCGCCAGCGCTACGTAGAACCACATGAGCTAAAGGTAAGGAATAACAATGATTGTACGTGATCTAAAATCGGCAGAAGAAAGCCAACGTCGAGTTGTATCGCCTGACGGCA
>NZ_JBFGYC010000677.1:0-1885 GCF_041587635.1 Pontibacterium sp.
CCAGAACTTCGTCAAGCTGGTGGTTCCAGATGATGTTTATGTTGCCGTTTTCTGCACGTTCGAACAGTTTGTCCTGCAGAATTTTTTCACAGCGCAAAGAATCGCGGCGGTGAATCAGTGTGACTTCAGCTGCAATGTTAGACAGGTAAAGCGCTTCTTCAACCGCGGTGTTACCACCGCCGATGACCGCGACTTTCTGACCACGATAGAAGAAACCATCACAGGTCGCGCACGCGGATACGCCTTTACCTTTAAATGCTTCTTCAGAATCCAGACCCAGGTACTGTGCAGACGCACCGGTAGAAATGATCAGGGAGTCACAGGTGTATTCGCCCATATCGCCTTTCAGGCGGAAAGGGCGGTTGCTCAGATCAGTTTCGTTGATGTGGTCGAACAGGACCTGTGTGTTGAAACGCTCTGCGTGAGCTTGCATGCGCTGCATGAGTTCAGGGCCTTGTACGCCATCAACGTCTCCAGGCCAGTTATCGACGTCAGTGGTGGTGGTCAACTGGCCGCCGGCCTGCATGCCGGTGATAACAATAGGGTTCAGGTTGGCACGGGCAGCGTATACCGCAGCGGTGTAACCGGCTGGACCGGAGCCCAGAATAATCAGACGGTGATGTTGTACTTCGCTCATGGTCATCCAAAATTCATACAGGTAGGGGTATGGCGAAAGGATAGGGGCGAAAAGTAAATTTTCAAGGCTAAGTGCCAAATTTATTTTGCAGTTGCTGCATTGGAGAGAATGGATGTATCGGGTTTGTGTGAAAAAATTGATCGGCCTTGGCGATGAATCTGGTCGTTGAGTCAATGTAGGTATCCTGAGCCCCGCGTGACATAAGCGGTTCGGGATCGGAGAGCGTTGGGTGGGTTTTTACGTGAGGCGATCTGGCTGGACGTGATGCGTGTATCGGCGTTTGAGAAGGGAGTAGCCATGCATACGTGAATAGATTGCGTCTTATGGCGTTTTGCTTGCCGGGTGTCGGTTTGCCGAGGTTGGCAAAGTGTTTGGAGGGCAAGCAGAGAGTTGCCGCGCCTGCTAAATATATTTACGGGTTCGTGATCCGTACTATGTTTAATGCGATGTCATATTATCCTGTGTTTTTGTATGCACCATTTACGGTTGTTTGTCATCGTGTCTCCTATCAGCGGTGGAACTTAGCAGCAGTGGATTGTCGTATTACTCTGTCTCAATATAACGAGGAATTCGCAAGTGAAACGATAATTGAGCAATCGTTACAGGCGGTGTGATGGGTGACATCATTCCCGTAACTCACTCACTTTATGGTATGGTTCGGATTGTGTGTGAAAGGTGTTGTAAGAGCTTGAAAGTGGAGAATTTCTGTTGAATTTAACCGACAAAGATCAGCTGCTTGAATTCCCGTCATTACTGGCGCGCGTATTTAAAGAGTCAGGGCTGATCATCATCATCGGTGTGAACCTGTTTTTGTTTCTGGCATTGCTGGGATATGACCCTCGTGATCCAGGTTGGTCCCACTTAGGCTATCAACCAGATGTGCGAAATTATACCGGGCAGGTTGGGGCATGGTTGGCTGACTTTGCGTTATCTGGCGTGGGGATCGCTGCCTATCTGATTCCGTTGTTGATTGTCCTGCCCGCCGTCCGCTTTTTGTTGCGTCGAGACGTTGGGCTGATGGATTCTGTGCCGTATTTTATTCTGCGCTCTGTCGGTGGTTTACTTGTGTTGGCGGGAGCCGCAGCGCTGGCGTCGACCCATTTTGATAACCAGGCGATGCAGCTGCCGTTTTCAGCCGGAGGCTTACTGGGAGAAGCCCTGTCTGATCAGTTTGTCAGTTTGTTCAGTGTTGTGGGTAGTTCTGTATTGCTGTTTACCTTGCTGTTGTTTGGCAGCACGCTGTTTATC
>NZ_JBFGYC010000678.1:0-1881 GCF_041587635.1 Pontibacterium sp.
CTCCATTCCTTGGAGGCGTTGGACGGCATCTTGCAACCGTCGATAGCGAACATCTCTCGGCCAATCAGGTTCATACCGTCACACACCATCAGGATTTGGGTAAACAGCGGTGCGATAACATCATCCATCCGCGTAATGAACTCGGCGATGGTACTGTGGTGGGGATGACTATCAGCTGACAACGCCATAAACAAGACATTCTCACGACAAGCTTGAGCAATTTTTCGGCTGGAGGTAATGCCTCGGGAATACGCAAACAAAACGATCTTTAACAGGATGGCTGGATCATAAGCCGGTGCACCGTTGTAATCATTGCGATAACGGGACTTAAGCAGGCTCATATCAAGGTCATTATCGACCACATGATTGAGGGTATATTCAAAGGTGCCGGGTTGAATCTGATCCGCAAAACGCAACGGGATCATCTTTGTCTGGTTGTAATCGTAGTGTTTGTAGCGTGCCATCCGTTGCACCATCAGCGGTAAAGTTCTGTTGAACGATTGTAGCTGGAATCTAGCCCGTGAACCAAGGGCTGCGGGACTGATCCGACAGCCTCAACGCCACCAGCATAGGCGAGCCGCGCAGTGTCGAATCCAGCCAGCTTGCTGGCGATTGTGCCTGGCCTTGTTAGGCATTTCAGTTGAATATACTACGCAGATAAGCACCAATAACTGCCACCAAAATCCCAACCATCATTCCGGATGAAAGTGTAAATACTCTATCGAATCTTTTAGTCCTATACTCCGAAAGATAAAGGTTCCCCTTTCCAGACAGCGCAAAGATTTGACTCTTCAATGACCCACTTGTCATATGCCAAGACTGACCTCTATACTCTGCTGATTTTTCAGCAGTACTGCACGCAAAATACTTTCTAGCTAATAGCTGCTCTTTGTTTCTGTTTGGATCTGGATTGTCCTTGTCTATGAGAAAATAGTCATCGACCATACCGTTCGAAACCAATGAAGCGAAAACATAAAAATCTCTATGGTCGCTGTACTTCCTTGGAAGTAACCTGCCGATTTCTTCCAAAGATAATTCTCCAGATCTCTCTAATTCCCTTAGTATCTTTATCCCTACGTTTTGCATATAACTCTCGATTAGACCTAACGTTCAAAGCAGAGGGCGGCGAAGCTGTCCGACTGCCTTTTCTTGTTAGCAATTTTTGGCTACAGAGGCTGCTTGTGTAACTAAGAAATCACGGATCATGACTAACTCTGAAACGTTTAATATCTCTCTTACCCTATTCTTGACTTCTTTCGCTGTAGCTTCTGCATCTTTCTCATTCTGCGCCTCAAAATCCATAAGACTAGCAAAAGTGTCGTACATTTCTTCGACAGCAGCCGACCGCTTTTCAGATTGATCCTCTTGATTCCTTATTGCATCAACATAGCCAGATTTAGCACCAATTTTTCTAACGGCTTCCTCAAAAGGCACTAGCTTTCCATCAATTTCTGGAGTAATCCAAGCAGTGTAATCAATGCGTAGCTGATACAGATTACCAGCATGATTGAGAGCATCTTGAGTAGGCCCCTCTCGGGTTAGGGTATTCAAAGTTTGATGAACCTCACTAAGATACTTTTCCTAAAACTCTACGTGCTTATCAAATACTGTATTTGCCATATGAGACGTAGCACCTAAATTAAATAACTGCTGGGAGCTTTGTAACTCAACTGCTCGCTCATGAGCTGCATTATCACGAAGCAGTTGAAAAAGTGCGGCAAAGAGCCCCCCTATAGCAGGCAAGGCTGCGACTCCTTTATAAACTTCACCAATTGGAGCAAAAAATGTAACTCCAATAGAGACTGCGATGATCACTGCCAAACCAAACCAAAATGGCCTTTTACTACAAAAATCTTGGATACTTCTCGAAAGTTTACTCAA
>NZ_JBFGYC010000679.1:0-1874 GCF_041587635.1 Pontibacterium sp.
CCCAATCTACGATACCGCTGGGCGTTGCAAAGGGTTGGTGGTGTTATTGGATGACAAGCCCTTACGGATGGTTGAATCAATTCGTTCACTGATGCAGATTACCGCCAGTCGAGTCAGCGCGGAGCTGCAGCGTCAGTCTTTGGTGCAACAGCTTCAGTTAACTGCCAGTGTATTCGAAAATACCTGTGAAGGAATTTTGATTGCTGACGCTCAGAAACGGATTGTGGCAGTAAATCATGGCTTTTGTGCTGCAACAGGTTTTTCGGAAGAGGAAACGTTGGGTAAGTTGCCGGAAGAGTTGTTCTGTCCAAAGCATCACGACGAGCGTTTTCATGATGGATTGTGGTGGGAGGTCAACCGCACGGGATCATGGCAGGGAGAGGTCTGGAATCTGCGTAAAGAGGGAGATGCGATCCCTTGTATTCAGAGTATCGAGCAGGTCGTCGATGATCGCGATAATGTGCTGCAGTATATTAGCGTCTTCACCGATATTACTGAGCAAAAGCGTTCTGAAGAACGGATACAGTATTTAGCCCATTATGATGTGTTGACCGATCTGCCAAACAGGATTCTGTTCAATGATCGTCTGAAGCATGCGATTGAAAGGGCTAGTCGACAGAGCAGCCGGTTGTCAGTGCTCTTCATCGACCTTGATCGTTTTAAATATGTAAATGATACCCTCGGCCATCAGCAGGGAGACCTGTTGCTGAAGAAAGTTGCAGAGCGGCTAAAAGAATGTGTACGCCAGGCAGACACTGTAGCGCGTTTAGGGGGGGATGAATTTACAATCTTACTGGAAGATGTGGAGCGTCCGGATATGCTCGCAGGCATTGCCGATAAGATTCTGAGTACACTTAGTGAATCGATTGAGCTTGACGGTCACCAGGCGGTGGTTGGCTGTTCGATTGGCCTTAGCGTATATCCTGATGATGGTGGCTCAGCAGAGCAGTTGTTAAAACATGCCGATACTGCAATGTATTATGCCAAGGAAAATGGGCGCAATACCTATGCATTTTATTCGCCTGAGTTGAGCAGAAGCAGTTACGAGCATTTTCGCCTTGAAAATGAGCTGCGTACGGCGATTGAACGCCAGCAATTCTTACTGCACTATCAGCCACAGCTTGAGGTGGGATCTGATGGGATTTTCACTGTAGAAGCGCTGGTGCGCTGGCAGCTTAAAAGCGGAGAGCTGGTGCCTCCTGATAGCTTTATTCCGCTAGCGGAAGAGACGGGCCTGATTGTTCCAATGGGAGAGTGGATTCTCAACAGCGCCTGCGCCCAAGCACGACAGTGGAATAAAAAAGGGCTTAATATTCGTGTCGCCGTTAATATTTCCGGGATACAGATTATGCGTAGTGGCTTTGTAGAAACCGTGGAAAAAGCACTGGAGGCCAGTGGGTTGCCTCCACACTTGCTGGAACTCGAAGTGACTGAAAGTTACGTGATGAATCATATAGAGGGCGTAGTGGAAACGCTGACTCGGGTTAGAGAGCTGGGGGTAACCCTTTCAATTGATGACTTTGGCACAGGATATTCATCATTGAGTTATCTGAAACAACTCCCAGTGGATGTGCTTAAAATCGATCGATCTTTCATTAGCGATATTCCCATGGACAGTGATGATGAAAAAATCGCATCTGCGATTATCGCAATGGCTCACAACCTCAGTTTGAAAGTGGTTGCCGAAGGGGTTGAAACTCAACAGCAGTTGCAGTTTTTGAAGCAGAGGGGGTGCGATTTGGCGCAAGGTTATTTCATAGCACGTCCTATGACGGCGGATATGCTGGAAGATTTTATGCGTGATAAAAGTCGTAAAGTTTATGCTGTTTCGTAGTTGAAAATATCGATGTGGTAATTCTCAAACTGCTCTAACG
>NZ_JBFGYC010000680.1:0-1866 GCF_041587635.1 Pontibacterium sp.
TCTACAACTGGTCCGACTATATTGCTGAAGAGACCATCGCCCGTTTTGAAAAAGAAACCGGCATCAAAGTGGTGTACGACGTATACGACAGTAACGAAACGCTGGAAGCCAAACTGCTGGCGGACAACTCCGGTTACGATCTGGTCGTACCCAGCTCTCACTTTATGGCGCTGCAGATCAAAGCCGGTATTTTCCAGCCACTGGATAAAGGCAAACTGTCCAACCTGCCCCATCTCGATGCCTCTTTGATGAAAACGCTGCAAGCCAAAGACCCAAGCAACCAATACGGCGTCCCCTATCTATGGGGCACCACCGGTATCGGCTACAACCCGAAACAGGTAGCCGAGGTTTTAGGGCACGATGCACCAGTGGATAGCTGGGAGCTGGTATTCAATCCCAAATACATGGAAAAACTGGCCAAGTGCGGCGTGACGTTTCTTGATTCGCCTGATGAGATGTTCTCATTTGCGATGATCTATGCAGGAATGGACCCTAATTCCAATAAACGCGCCGACTTCAAGCCGAGCAGCCCAGCGGTCAAGGCACTGAAAGCAGTTCGCCCCCATATTAAGCAGTTCACCTCATCGCAGTACATTAACGATCTGGCGAACGGTGATAGCTGTGTAGCCGTGGGGTTCTCTGGTGACATTTTTCAGGCATCAGCCCGAGCAGAGGAAGCCAATAACGGTATCGAAGTGGCCTACAGCATTCCGAAAGAAGGCACCGAGATCTGGTTTGATATGCTGCTGATTCCGGCCGATGCAAAGAATTCCGAGAATGCACATAAGTTCATTAACTACCTGATGCGCCCGGATGTGATCGCCGAGATCACCGACTACGTGTGGTACGCCAACCCGAACAAAGATGCGACCAGGCTGATCGATCAGGAGATTGCTCTCAATCCCGCCATCTACCCGACACAAGAGACGAAAAAGAACCTGTTTATCAGCGAACAGGTCACACCAAAGATTGCCAAGATCCGCAACCGCGTCTGGTCTGATCTCAAAGCCGGACGCTAACTGACTGTTTCGAGCGAACTGCCACCCTCATTCGGGCGGCAAATCTCCCGGATCTGAAGGTGCATTAGATCCGTTCTTTTCCCCGGCTTAAGTTTGGTTGTCGCTCAGCCGGATGTATGTCGGGGATTTTTTCGATGAAACGATACGATACAACATGGGCAAACTAGATTGATGAACCTACCCATGAAACGTACTTATCTCAGGACAGAGCCATCCAACGCAAAAGCCTAATTACCCTCATGCATTCTTAGCAGCGCTCTACCCGATGTGCGTACTTAAAGTAAGTGTAGTAGTTACTGACGATTTGCATTCAAACTGGATAACTCAGGAGAAATATCACATTAGATAGAAAAGAAGGTCGTTGTCGGCGGGCTGAGGAAAATTGGAGCCAAAAAAAGGGGAAGCAGCGCTTCCCCAAAGACTCTCCAGAGCAAAGTGACAGGTCGATCAGAATTCGGAATTAACCTACTTGGGTACGAATAACTTTCTTGTTAATTTTGCCCACACTGGTTTTTGGAATCTCAGATACAACAGAAACCTGTGACGGAATCGCCCACTTGTTGATCTGCCCGGATTCAACAAATTGAGCTAAATGGGCCTGCACAACCGGTCCGTCAATATCAGCCCCCGCCGTTGCTACAACCATCGCAAACGGGCGCTCGCCCCATTTTTCATCAGGCACACCTACTACTGCCACTTCGGCGATCTGTTCGTGCTGGCTGATCAGATTTTCCAGTTCAAGGGAAGAGATCCATTCACCACCGGTTTTAATCACATCTTTGATGCGGTCCTTAATTTCCAACACGCCGCTGGCATCGATAGACGCGACATCTCCGGTGTGAAGCCA
>NZ_JBFGYC010000681.1:0-1862 GCF_041587635.1 Pontibacterium sp.
GACAAACCCGTGTATCACCAGATCGTCAGTCAATTCGAACGCAGTTGCTGGGCTAGCAGCGGTGACGCCAAGGATAGCGCTGCAAATCCAATCCCTGAGTTTTAGGCTATTTGACGGTAATGACATGTGTATCCTCCTCCATGATTCTGCCCACATAACCAATAGCACCCGGTGTGTTCCTCACTTTCGTACGCATATCATCCTCGGAGGCGCAAATATGAGGCGCACGTCCTGTGCCGGAGTAAACCAGACGCTGCCAGATTCGATCTAATTGATAGGGATAGGTGCCTAACACCTCAGTCGCAAACTTACGATGCATAGGTTGATCACTGGCGAGTACAAATACTTTGATGCTTTGCCCATTGGGCCAACGTTGGGTATGCATGCCAAATACTGCAAGCAGCGACTGACGGCTTAATGATCTTTCCATAACAGAAGAGTGCGTGATAACGACGGGGGTATCCGCGGCGGGAACAGCAGACATCTGCAAGCAGATGAAAAAAACAAGTGCCCTGATGATATACCGGAGCATCGTGTGACACGAAAGGATCCATACTCTCATACGAATTTCCATTGCTGCTATATCTGGGAAATGAGTCGTCCATAAACTCAAAAAAGTATAGAACGTATTTTTGCACTTGCCGCAAATCCAGCCGATAAGAATAGATAATGCATGATCTGAACCGTGGTTAGCGGGTGCGCTTAGGGCAGAAGCTATAGTTAAACATAGTTTTGCAGCGCAGAATTCCCTACGATTCAGAGGTATCTATTTATGACTAGTTGGCAGGATATATGTGCACTAAGCGACTTGCCTCCAGACAATCGGATGGTCATCCCTGTAGGCAATATCAGTTTATTGCTGATCAATGTAAATGGAGAAGTTTTTGCCGTTGAGAATTTATGTCCTCATGATGGCGGTGAACTTCATGAAGGGCCTGTAGAAGGTACAGAAGTGATCTGTCCGCGCCATGGTGCGCGCTTTTGTTTACGTACAGGCGAAGTGCTTGCACCACCCGCGACAGAGGATATCGATAGTTTTCCAACCCGAATCAAAGTCTCAAGAATCGAAGTGTTTATTCCGGGATAACGATCATCCTTGTTAATTCAGCGTAGCATACGATAATGCGGCTTCTTTTGTGACTGAATACAAACAGGTTTCCTATGTCTGCGCCTTCTTTGCCCATCTTATATTCCTTTCGACGTTGTCCCTACGCTATGCGTGCCAGACTTGCATTGGCTTCGGCAGGAGTTCGGGTGGAGTTGCGTGAAATCGTATTAAGGGATAAACCACCAGCGATGCTTGCCATCTCTCATAAAGCAACCGTGCCGGTATTGCAGTTACCGGATGGTCAGGTGATTGATGAAAGCTACGACATCATGAAATGGGCGCTAAAAAAGTCTGACCCTCATCTCTGGTTGGGTAAGGAAGGAGATCTCATACAGGCAGTCGACGTACTTGTGACAACAAGCGATCAGGAATTTAAACCTTGGTTGGATCGCTACAAATATGCAGACCGGTATCCAGAACTCAGTCAAGAATACTATCGAGATCAGTGCGAGCTGTGGTTTAGCAAATTAAACCATCAATTAGAAACGGGTGGTGGCTATCTGCTGGGAGAGCGTTTTTCTTTGGCAGACGCAGCATTGCTACCATTCATCCGGCAGTGTGCGCACGTTGATAAGCGTTGGTTCGAAACGACGTCGTATCACGCACTGCAGCATTGGTTGGAGCAATTCCTGGAGTCAGAGCTTTTTCAGGTCGTGATGAAGAAGTATGCACCATGGCAGCCTGAAGACGCCGAAATTATTTTTTAATGTTTGTTCCGATACTTGTCTACACTGCTTTCTAAACAAAGCGCCAC
>NZ_JBFGYC010000682.1:0-1860 GCF_041587635.1 Pontibacterium sp.
CTGCAATGACACTAATACCTAGGTTGTGAGCCATCGCGATAATAGCCTGAACAATAGCCAGATTATCGGGATCTTCGTTGATGTCGCGGACAAAGGATCGATCAATTTTTAGTTGATCAACCGGCAAGTGTTTCAGGTGGAATAGAGATGAGTAACCGGTGCCAAAGTCGTCGATTGAGAAATTAATTCCCAGATCTTTAAGCTGCATCATTTTGTCAGCGGTTGAATCAACATCGATCAGTACCGCACTTTCAGTTAGCTCAAACTTTAGTAACTCACCTTTTGCCCCTGTTTCACCTAATACGTGTTCTACGTTTGATACAAAATCAACCATTCCGAACTGGTGAGCGCTGACATTCACAGACAAAGTGACTTTGCTGAGTTCGGGGTGATCAGCCCAAACAGCCAGCTGACGGCAGGCTGTCTCCAATACCCAGTTACCCAGAGGGATAATCAGGCCACACTGTTCTGCCAGCGGGATGAATTTTCCGGGTGGTATCAGCCCCTTCTCCGGATGGATCCAGCGAAGTAACACTTCGGCACCGGTGACTTTCCCAAGATATGTTTGTGCTTGATAGTAAAGAACCAGTTGCTCATCTGCGATAGCACGGCGCAGTTCTGATTCCATTTCTGCCTGGATGTAGAGCTCTTGCTGAATTTTTGGATCAAAGAATCGAAGGGTGTTTCTGCCTGATTCTTTTGCCTGATACATTGCTACGTCTGCGCGTTTTAGCAGGTCCTTAGCATTTTTGTCCCGGTGATCGAATAAGCTCAGGCCGATGCTGGCAGTACCGTGATATTCAGAGTCTTTAAGGGGATAAGGTTGGTTCAGCGCCTGCACAATTTTTTCGGCGATCTGTTCTGCGTCCAGTGCCGCTTGATTATAGTCCGCGTTCAGGTCTTCAAGGATGATAATAAACTCATCGCCACCTAAACGAGCAACCGTATCGACTTCTCGGACAGAGTGCCGTAGCCGTTGGGCAACTTCGATCAACAGGCAGTCACCGACATCATGGCCTTGGGTATCGTTCAGTGTTTTGAAGTTGTCCAGATCAATAAACATCAACGCACCCAGTTGATGTCTGCGTTTGCGCAGCAGCAGTGACTGCTCCAGTCGATCAAGCAATAATCGACGGTTTGGCAGACCTGTAAGCGAATCATAAAATGCCAGTGTATGGATATCCGCTTCGGCTTGTTTGCGCTGGGTAATATCGGTGAATGCCGCGACATAGTTAGTGACCTTTGCATGGTCATCAGTCACGGCGGTGATGGTTAGCCACTCAGGATAAATCTCGCCATTTTTACGTTTGTTCCAAATCTCTCCTTGCCAGTATTTATTGTTTTCCAGCTCTTCCATCATCTTGCTATAGAAATCGCTGTCGTGGCGCCCAGAGCTGAGAATGGATGGATTCTTGTCGATGACCTCTGCCGCACTGTAGCCGGTGACCTGAGTAAAGGCATTGTTCACGCGCAAAATGCGATGAGATGTATCAGTAATGATCATCCCTTCCTGAGAGTTAAATGCCGTTGCGGCAATATGGAGTTCTTGCTCGGCTTCTTTGCGGTCTGAAATGTCGCGCGACAATACAACAAACCGGGGAGATTGCCCCGCAAGTGTATGACGTCGGGCGATTGAAAGCTCAAAGCATCGTGGGCCATTTTTACCTGAGAGTGTAATTTGAGTCCCATGTGCGTGGCCGCTTTGCTCTGCCTCTTTCAAGGCGCTCAATAGTGTCGTACATGCTTCGGCGGGCATGATCTGTTCAATATGATGAGACAGCAGGAGCCCGTCTCTGCTGAGGTCATCTTGATAATCTATCGAGCGACAGTCGTAATAGTGACCATCAATATCAATCTCAA
>NZ_JBFGYC010000683.1:0-1857 GCF_041587635.1 Pontibacterium sp.
CGGCCATATTGATTAACGCATCAATCTTTTGCGTGCTAACACGAATGGAGCCACCGTTGTCATTCGCCTTCCGATCTGCAGCCCGGGCACCCGCTTTCGATTTAGGTTTCGCCGCTGGCTTTACCTGCGGCTGAGCATCGGGCACTTCGGTGACGGCTGGTACTTCCGATACCAGGGCTGCATTACTGTCTGCCGTGGCTTCAACTTCAGGTGTTTCTATTTCAATTTCAGGCGAGGCTTGACCAGCTGAAAGCGACTCGCTGCCTGGAGCTGAATCGACTGCATCAGATACCAGCTCACCGGCATCAAGTGCTACCGTGTCATTGATATCACTCACAGCCTCCTCTTCTGGCGGCTGCACCATTGCTGATAAGAGGTCGGTCTCGTTATCCGCAGGCGGTATAACAGGCTCTTCTGTTACGCCAAAGTCTTCCGCTGTCATCACAGGTTCTACTGCGTCGCAAGAAGATTCACCCAGTACGGTTTCTCGCAGATAACTGACAGCGTCCTGCCCAGTTTGCTCTTTACGCGCGGCTTCCTGCTCCGCAATGATCGCTCTCAATTGATTCGCATGGGCTTCCTGCAGAGGCTCGATGATGAGCTCGCACTGACTCGCCACAGGTGAGAACACCTCACGGACAGCATCTGAACCCACATCAGTCACTACATTGATATCCCACGCCATGTAGCACTGCTCTGGATTAATGCGCGCCAACCCCGGCAGCACATTGACATCCGATTTTGCATCTACACCACCGAGCTTTGCCAGCTGACGAATAAAATCAAGAGGGTCAAAGCCATTCAGAAACAGATCATGATCAGGAACAAACTGCACCGCCCAGCCCGGTGTCACAACATCGCCAGGAGGTGCTAATAAGGCATTCATGGTGCTATCGTCATCGGACTCAGACGCTGCTGATTCCAGATCCAACAGATCTAATAACGGATCTTCTGAAGGGGCCTCTGCGAAGCCCAAGGGCTCATCTAGCACCGTTTCTATTTGCACTTCAGGTTGCAGATCAGGTTTCGGTATCTCGGGCTCTGATACAGTTACTGGTGCTGGCGCAGCCATTACGGGCTCACGATTTTCCAATGTCGCCGTCAATCGCTCAACCAAAGAGGCAATCAAAACAGCGTCATTATCAACGCCCTCTTTGATGGCAGCGAACATACCGCGAAGCGCATCCACACATTCCAGTAGCAAGCCGATGACTGGCATATCGATCTTGCGCTGACCTTCGCGGACTTCGTCCAGCAAGGTCTCCATAAGATGAGTAAAACCCGCCACCTCATCCAGACCCAACATCCCGCTGCCACCCTTAATAGAATGCGCACCGCGGAAGATGGTATTAATCAGTTCAGAATCGTCACCGCCGTTATCGAGGTCGAGCAACGACGTCTCCATATCAGAGAGCGCTTCCAGGCTGTCTTCCATCAAAACATCAAGAAATTCGCTAGTATCAATACTCATAGCTTTTGCTCTCGTTCAAACAGATATATCACACACATATCAATCACAACCCAATCACAGCAGACCAAGCTGCTCTTTCAGCCCAAGCAGAGACACCGCATCCGTAAAAGTCGCTGAGCAACCTGTCCAGACGGTTTTTTTGCCACTTTGATTCTGAGCAATAATAAAAGCAGTGAGCGTTTGCAGACTGGCCGCATCAATAGCCGTTACATTTGAGGCATTGAGAGAAACATCAGACTGGGACGCAGCAAGCTCCGTCAGTTGGCGATGGAGACCTCTGACACTTACCACAGTGCAGCTTTCAGGCAGGTTAAATTCACGCATAGAGAAACCCGATAAGTCCTTGTCTAAGAGACATCCTTAGCAATCTTCCCTATATCATCGGC
>NZ_JBFGYC010000684.1:0-1855 GCF_041587635.1 Pontibacterium sp.
CTATCTGGTCAAAGGCGGTAAGACCGGAGTTCCGGTGGGAGAGATTCAGTCGGCTTTAGGGGTGCCCGGTTCAACGCTGTCCCATCATATTACACGGCTGGTGAATGTGGGGTTGGTGGTTCAACGCCGGGAAGGCCGTACATTGTTTTGTGTACCGCAATATACGGAATTGGATGCGCTGGTCGCTTTCCTGCAAGATGAGTGTTGCATCAACGAAACGACAGACAGTGCATAAATTTTCAGTGATGAGTTGAGCAAAACAGTAAAAACGACGTCCAATGAATTGCCGCACGTGGTCTTGCATGTGCAGTTCTAGTTTGGCTTCGAGAAGGAGATGAACCATGTTGAAATGGGGTGATGTACTGGGGCTAGCCGACTACGGTAACCTGACACCTGATCATAAAGTTGTTAAAACGGATGCAGAATGGCGCGCACAATTGGCCCCGGATGAGTATCGTGTTACCCGCCAAAGTGGCACTGAACGGGCGTTTAGTTCAGAGATGTGCAGTCTGTTTCAGCCCGGTATTTATGCGTGTGTTTGCTGTGGTACTCGCTTATTTGATGCCAATGAGAAGTTTGAATCCGGTACGGGGTGGCCGTCGTTTACGCAACCACTGACGGATAATGTGATCGCCTATCATGGTGACAATTCGCTGGCGTCACGCCGCATCGAAACAGTCTGCAATACGTGTGATGCGCATTTGGGGCATGTGTTTCCTGATGGGCCAGAACCGAGTGGACTACGTTACTGCATGAACGCGGTAGCGCTCAAGAAAGTAGAAGGACAGTGAGCCATGAGTAATAGCCAAACAGAGATTGCAACCTTTGGTGGTGGGTGCTTCTGGTGTACGGAAGCGATTTTCCAAAATTTGCGCGGTGTAAAAGCGGTGGTGAGTGGGTACAGCGGCGGTCAGATTAAGAACCCATGTTACCGCGAGATATGCACCGGAACGACCGGCCATGCTGAAGTCATTCAAATAGAGTTTGATCCTGTGGTCATCAGTTATGAAGACCTGTTACGTGTTCACTTCGGCACCCATGATCCCACGACTCTGAACCAGCAAGGCGCGGATCGTGGGACGCAATACCGCAGTGTGATCTTGCCGCATGATGCACAACAGAAGGAAAGCGCAGAGAAGATCCGCACGGAAGCACAGGCTGACTTTAGTGATGCAATCGTCACGACTGTCGAGCCGTTTCAGGTGTTCTACAAAGCAGAAGAGGGACACCAGAACTACTATCAGGACAACTCTAGTGCAGGGTACTGCCAGATGGTGATCAGTCCAAAATTACAAAAGCTCCGGGCCCGTTATAGCGATAAGTTGAATACGTAAGCCATTGTGCTGTGTTGGCGCGTGAGGGCGTTCTATTGGCAACAAATAGAACGGACCCTCAGATGCAGTGGGTTGTTATTGCCATTGTTTGATCAGTAGAGACTTCACTTCTAAGTACCTCCGAGGCAACGGACGGTGTTTCTTTGTCACCATATACACAGCCTCGTTTACAGGGATCTGTAACTCGGCGCTGCGTATTTTATCTTGATACGGAAAGGCATCGAGTGACGAGTTGGGTATTACCGTGAACCCCAGTCCCTCCGAAACGGGTAGCAAAATTTGACTCAGCTGGTTGATATAACTGCTTTGTCGTAATGCGTCCATGCCTTTGAATTGATTAGGATAGTTTGATTCGAACACTTGGGTGGCGTAGTGGTGTCCGTCCGGGTGGTTCACAAATCCCAGTCGCTGTAATGTGTCCCAGTCTGCATTTGATCCTGCGGGTAACACCAGGCAGAGTCTGTCTTCGCCAATGCATTCAGAGGTCATCTCAGCGTCGTAGGCGGGCTGGGTAATAATGC
>NZ_JBFGYC010000685.1:0-1850 GCF_041587635.1 Pontibacterium sp.
AAGAGTCTTGGCTGAAGGTATTTCTAACTGTCGCTGTAATCTTTGTAAGTGGTGAATGGTAGCGAAACACAATATCAATGCAACACATACACTATGATTTCGGATGTTATGTTGAGACTAAGTGCCACAGAGGATGTACTGCGCTTTTTGAAAAAGAAAATGGAAAGATTGAAGGCTAGAATATCGATATCCGAAGTGATTTTTCTCGCAATGATGTGGAAGTGGGGGGTGTCTACATCAAGCATTACCACTTTCTCTGGCAGGATCACATTCTTTCCGTACAGAAAGAACGCCCAAATAAAGATGTAAATGTGTCAACAACAGACTAGTTTGGATGGCTGCTTTGGGTCGAAAGCGGTCATGAGGACTTATTCAGTGTGACCTCAGTCCGCAAAATCCAATGATAGAAACATCCGAGTTTCCCCCTCAGCGATAGGTGGTGACCGGTGTACCACACCAAAATCTTCATTCTCGAACCAGCCATCCCCTTTCAGCAAGACCACATCTCCAGCACTGATCTGTTCGAATTGTTCCGGTTCTGTTTTCGGAATTCGAGGACTGCCGTCTTCCGGGTACGGCAACCAGCGCGTAGGGTGCAATAGCAAAGCGTATTGCACCGAAACTGTTTTAGTCTTCGTAACCTAACGTATCGGCAAACGTGCTGTCGGCCCAGTTCTTGTCGTATACCCCTTGCTTCACCAAACGATGAAATGTGGAGTAAGGCCAATCGGCTACAGAGGGTACAAGCCCATGTTTGACTGGATTTATATGGATATAGTCCATATGGGAATTAAAGTCCCTTTCATCCCGTATCAGATGCTCCCAGTACCGTCTTTGCCAGATACCCCGTTCACCCCGTTTCTGGCGTGTAAGAGATCGGTGTTCTGAAGGAGGCAACATTTTTGAAAAACTTCCTTTGATTAACCGCCAACGAAGTGGGAAGTCTGAGTCACCAGCAGGCAAGCTTAAAATACAGTGAATATGATCGGGCAGTACGACCCAGCCATGAATGGTGAAGGGGTGGCGCATACGGACATCACGTACAACTGCCCGCAAATGATCAATATGATGCACAAGCAAATCACATCGCTGACGCTGAAGTAAATTAATGGTGAAGAAATAGGTGCCACCTGGCATCCATGCACGTCGGTAGTTTGGCATTGGTAAATACTGGTTCAAATCGCTAACCGGTGCAATACGCTTCGCTATTGCACCCTACATTTAAGTCCAGCTGGGCGGTACCGGCGCTAACCCGCAGTATCCTGAAGCAGCAGCTGCACCAGGTTGAGCAGAAACAGCAGTGCAGCGATTCCCTGCCAGACACGGGTGGGGTTTTTCTCCAGCAGCGGTTGGTGGCGTACTTTGGCTTCCAGCTGAGAGTTGGGAACGGTCAGGTCCTGAATAAATTCGGAGTAGGCATCGTAGCGGTGGATGGGGTTGGGTTGCAGGGCTTTGCGTAAACAGCCCTCCATCCAGAGCGGGAGATCCCGGCGGTGCTGGATTGCTGGGGTGTAGCTGAATTCAGAGTAGTGATTGATCTCTACCTGCTTGATGTTGCGCTCGTCAAACGGCAGCTGGCCAGTCAACATCTCATACACAATGACCGCCAGTGAGAACATATCAGAACGGAAGGTTCCCATTTCGGCCATCAGGTACTCAGGCGCAACATAGTTGACCGAACCCTGAGGCACCGACTTATCCAGTGGTGAACTCATCTCTTCGATACCGGCGATTCGTACGGTGCCAAAGTCCAGAATCTTCACCCGACCGTCCATATCAATCATGATATTTTCCGGTTTCAGATCCTGGTGCAACATATCGGCACGTTGAAACGCGCGCAGGCCCTGAAT
>NZ_JBFGYC010000686.1:0-1850 GCF_041587635.1 Pontibacterium sp.
CGCTGCAAGACGGCCCATCACACAGGCCTGATAAAAAAACCGGAGTCAGGGCAACAGCAATGCCGAGACTCCGGAGGACCTCATGGTAAGCCGTTACGCGTTAGGAGCCAGCTCCGCAAGCGCGTTGTCGATTGCATCAACGATCTTGTCGATGTCAGCCTGAGTCGCGATCAGCGCCGGGCTCAGACATACGGTGTTGTTGTACTCTTTGAAAGAGCGGTTAGTACGACCGATGATGACGCCGTTCTGCATGCAGTGTGCACCAATCTGGATCGGCAGTGTTTCATCAACCGGCTCTTTGGTTACACGATCTTTCACCAGCTCGAAGCCCGCGAACAAACCTTTACCACGTACATCACCGATAACGTCGTATTTTTCCATCAGCTGGTTCAGACGACCGCGCAGGTACTCGCCCTGCTCTACAACGTTGTCCAGCAGATTTTCATTTTCGATGATTTCCATGTTAACCAGAGCCGCCGCAGGACCCGCAGTACAGCCACCGAAGGTGGAGATATCACGGAAGTAATCCATACGAGCGTCTTCAGGGTCTTTAAACATGTTGAAGACTTCTTCAGTGGTCACGGTGCAGGAGATCGCTGCGTAACCGGAAGCAACACCTTTTGCCATCGTTACCATGTCTGGCTTAACACCGTAGTGCTGGTAACCGAACCATTTACCGGTACGACCCAGGCCACATACCACTTCATCAATGTGCAGCAGGATGTCGTATTTTTTGCAGATTTCCTGGACGCGATCCCAGTAACCCTGAGGTGGCTCAATTACACCACCACCGGCAGTGATTGGCTCCAGGCACAATGCACCAACAGTGTCCGCGCCTTCAGCCAGAATCACTTTTTCGATCTGGTCTGCAGCCCATACGCCGTAGTTTTCGGTATCTGCATCATCCTGTGCACGGTATTCGCAGCAGTGCGGTACTTCAACGAAACCTGGAGTGAAAGGTCCGTACTGGTTCTTACGCTCGTACTGACCCGTCGCACTCAGTGCAGTAATGGTTGTACCGTGGTAATCACGCTCACGGAACAGCACTTTATGTTTCTTACCGCCGTATTTCTTTTCAGCGATCTGTCGAACGATTTTGAATGCTTTCTCGTTCGCTTCAGAACCGGAGTTAGAGTAGTAAACTCGGCTCATACCCGGCATTTTGTCGATCAGTTTTTCAGCAAACTGCGCCGCTGGTACGTTGCCCGCAGTCTGTGCAAAGTAGTTCATGGTTACCAGCTGATCGCGCACTGCGTCAGCAATTTCAGTACGGCCATAGCCAACGTTTACTGTCCATACAGCACCGGAAACAGCGTCCAGGTACTCGTTACCTTTTGCGTCCCAGACCCGCATGCCTTCACCCTTAACGATCACCATCGGATCATTTTCTTCAAAAGGCTTATGCTGGGTAATGTGATGCCAAACGTGATTACGGTCGTTGCCCACAACTTCTTTGGCGTCAAATTCGTTAGCGTTATAAGTCATACTCACCTCCTCTGAGGGTACTGTTATTTTTATGCAGAGGCGGGAGTCACACTCCCATCTTCCGGCTTACTCTTAGCTCAAAGTGTGTTTCCGAATATCGAAACCACCCATCTTCACGAACGACAAAACCGGGCGTGCCCTGATGTCCTTCAATGCCTCATAAGCTACCGATCATCGAGGAAAACCAGTTAGAACCAGATGATTGCGAAATATGATGCCAGTAGGAATTGTGGGGGATCTAGCGGGATGAACATCTCAAATTCTGGGGATTTACGTGCAGATAAACCTGGGAGCAACCGAGTTTTTATTAAGTTTTTCGGATCACTCCAGGGGTAAAGGATTGGTCAACATGTATCCAATAACAC
>NZ_JBFGYC010000687.1:0-1849 GCF_041587635.1 Pontibacterium sp.
AATGTTGTAAACGGCGACAAAGAAGCGGTTGATGTGCTGCTGAGCGACGACCGTGTTAAAGCAGTGAGCTTCGTCGGTTCTACGCCAATTGCGGAATACATCTACAGCACGGCGAATGCTAATGGCAAACGCTGTCAGGCACTGGGTGGCGCTAAAAACCACGCGATCGTTATGCCAGATGCGGATATGGATAACGCGGTTAACCAGTTGCTGGGTGCTGCGTTTGGTTCCTCCGGTGAGCGTTGCATGGCGCTGTCTGTTGCTGTGGCAGTCGGTGACGAAGCAGCGGATACGCTGGTTGCCAAAATGCGTGAAGCGATGCAGCCATTGAAAGTGGGTGCGTACAGCAACCGCGAGAACGACTTCGGTCCTGTGATCACCCGTGCACACCAGCAGAAAGTTAACGGTTACATCGATAGCGCAGAAGCTGACGGTGCAAACGTTGTTGTTGATGGCCGTAATCCTCAGGTTGAAGGTTATGAAGACGGCTTCTTCGTTGGTGCTACTCTGATCGACGGTGTGACGTCTGAGATGCAGAGTTATCAGGAAGAGATTTTCGGCCCGGTATTGCAGGTTGTCCGTGCGAACAGCATGGAAGAAGCGATGCAGCTGATTAACGATCACGAATACGGTAACGGTACCTGCATCTTCACCCGTGACGGCGAAGCGGCGCGTTACTTCTCTGATCACATTCAGGTTGGCATGGTCGGCATCAACGTACCGCTGCCAGTGCCTGTGTCTTACCACAGCTTCGGTGGTTGGAAGCGTTCCCTGTTTGGTGACCTGCATGCTTACGGTCCTGATGCGGTACGTTTCTACACCAAGCGTAAAACAATCACCCAGCGTTGGCCTTCCAGCGGTGTGCGTGAAGGGGTTTCTTTCGCATTCCCAAGCTAAGGGAACACGAACAACCCTGTTCTTTGGGTAGGTTGGGATGCGCGATAGCGATTTCCAATACAGACCCAATGCGTGTTGGACTGGATTGAGTGAACCGGGTCCAACACGCGATGCTCCACCCGATCTGACGTTTCACCGTATTCTTTTTAGCGCATTGGGAGTCATGCGTTAAGGAGAGCTCTTCCGGGACCTCGTTGGTGATGAGGCACTTATGCTCTGTGTCTTCTCCACACCCCGTTTTGCAGACCTTAATCTAGATTGAGGTCTGCTTTTTTCGTTTATGGAAACGGAATAACGACGGGGCAGAATTATAGGGTGCTCCTACTAAAGCAATGTACTGTTTTCTTGTGGAGGGTGCATTCATCGTTCTTGGATCATTTGAAGGTAATAAACCAGCTCTAGAATTCTGGCCCGAATCATCTGTTCTCCACCCATCGGGCCGTACTTGTCACCAGCTTCCATCTTGTAACGGTTGCCCCATATGGGCATCGCTCTGTCGCCGTGTGCTGATACAAGGGTTCTGCCATCGATTATTTTAAATACCCGATAAAATGGAAACTCTCCCGGTTTAGTTGGGTAGTCACCACCATTGTTTTTTGCTAGTTGAGTTAAATCTGCAGGTTTTACAGTAAGAAACTTAGCCATGGGACCATCACCTTTACCACCTACACCGTGACAGGAAATACAGGAGGTTCGGAACTCATCAGAGCCTATAAGTTCTTCTTCAGCAGAAACTTCACTTATACCTAGCGGTGTTGTTAACAGGAGTATTAATCCGACTGTTTTCATAGTTTCTTTTAGTGAGATGGCCTTAATCATGGCATTCTCCATTTGAGGCTTTCTGTGAAATTTAGAAAAAGCGTCTAATCTCCAACAGGGAGGGTTGACTATAGGTTAAAATCTAGACGATTGATCTGCTAAATCAAGATGATTTGACCGCACGGAATTGTGC
>NZ_JBFGYC010000688.1:0-1847 GCF_041587635.1 Pontibacterium sp.
AACGGTGAAAACCGAATGCTCAAGGGGCGGCTATTTCTTCCTGATGATAAGCGCCAAATTTCCAGCTTAACGCTGGATTACCTGAAAATTGAACGCGATCAGTTTTCTGAAACGGGCAATGCTAACCCGGACGCAGCGTCTCAGGCCTCTGGCTTTAGTGCCTCGGAGTTGCCGGTGATTGATCTGAATGTGAAGTCAGTTGAGGTGCGAGGGAAACCGTATGGTGCATGGAGTATGGAGATGCGTCCGGATGCGTACGGTGCAACCTTTCAGAATGTGCGCGGTGATATGTTTGGGGTGAACGTCAGCGGGGATGCTCGCTGGTCAACCGCTGGCATTGAAAGCTCTGCGATACTTTTGAAGTTCGAGGGGGATACGCTGGATCCGTTGCTTAAGGCCTGGCAGTACGATCGCTTTATCGAAAGTCAGTTTTTAAATGTTGATGCCAATCTGGTCTGGGAGGGAGCACCCTGGGCGTTTTCTCTGGATCGATTACACGGTCACTTCTCGCTGTTGGCAAAAAATGGTCGCATTATCGAAGCGGGTGAGTCAGGTCAGTTCCTCCGCGTATTGGGTATCCTGAATCTGGAGACACTGGGGCGTCGTCTGCGTTTGGATTTCAGTGACCTATTCGCACAGGGGTTAGCGTTTGATCGTGTTAGTGCTGACTATACTCTGGCTCAGGGTGTGGCTGTCACCCGTTCGCCTTTTAAGCTGAAAGGCCCTTCTGCAGATATGAAGCTGGTTGGTTCGTTGGATCTGGTGAGAGAGACGGTTGATAAAGATATGGAGGTTGTGTTGCCAGTGACTAAAAACCTACCGTTAATGGGGGTTTTGCTTGGTCAGCCGCAGGTTGCAGGTGCCGTCTATCTGATTGATAAGCTGATTGGAGATCGGTTGGAGAAATTCACCACCATTCGTTATCACCTTTCAGGCGACTGGACCGATCCGCAGCTAGAGCTGGAGACCAAGAAAGAGGATGAGGTCCCATCCGATAACCCTATTTTTCGGCAAGGGGGCGGTTGATGAAGCGTGTTGCCCTGCTGCAGATGGTTTCTACAGCGGATCTGGAACTCAATCTTAATCAAGCAATAGTATTGCTCAAGCAGGCGGCTGAACAAGGTGCGGTGCTGGCCGTTTTACCTGAGAACTTTGCGCTGCTGAATACGGAAGGTTTAAGGGCCTTTGCGGAAACTGATCTTGATAGGGTTGTATCTCTATTGTGCGCACAGGCGGCAGAACTTGGAATATGGATCGTTGTGGGCAGCGTACCCATGTCTACCTCCGCACAAGGTCTGCCTGTCGTCGCCCCGCATGTTCGTGCTGCGTGTTTGCTTATCGACTCTCTGGGTAATATCCGTGCGCGTTATGACAAGCTGCATCTGTTTGATGTCGATGTTGCCGATCAGCAGAAAACGTACCGTGAGTCGGAATTTGTAGAGGCTGGTGACGAATTGGTTGTGGTCGATACGCCTGTGGGGGCTTTGGGATTGAGTATCTGCTATGACTTGCGTTTTCCCGAGCAATATCAGCGCTTACGAGAGGCTGGCGCTGAATTGATTGCGGTGCCGTCAGCATTCACACATGTAACGGGTCAGGCCCACTGGGACGTTTTGCTGCGTGCGAGGGCTATTGAGAATCAGGTGTATATGCTGGGATGTAATCAAGGCGGGTCGCATGGAGAGGGGCGCGAATCGTGGGGCCACTCAATGATTGTGGATCCATGGGGGAATCCAATCGCGCAGTGTCAAAAGGGCAATGGATTAGTGGTTGCTGAAATCGATCTGGAATATTTGGCAGATATTCGTCAAAAAATGCCGGTGTTGGCACACCGGCATCGCACAGGG
>NZ_JBFGYC010000689.1:0-1847 GCF_041587635.1 Pontibacterium sp.
ATCATCGAAACCGAGAAGCAACTGAATGCGCAGAAGAAGTGGCTTTGGGGGCAAAAGGACTTCCACCGCGAGCGCGTTGGCGTGATCGCTTCTACTTGATAAAAGAAAGGCTCCTTCGGGGGCCTTTTTTAATGCGCCCAAATTTGGACTCATCTAATTCTCAGGCTGGCTGAAATTCTAAGCCAGCTTGAGGATGCCCATTTCGTACACACCTGTGTAAGTTCCTATATTAGAATTAACTGTTTCATACACCCCTTATGCACAATATCGTACACATCTGGTATATTTAACGTTTAACAGTGTTGCACAGTTTCTCTCAATTCTGGGCCGCCATTATGATTACATTTAAGTTCGGAGCAAACGGAATGCCATTCCTCCTAGACGATGACCGCGATGCGGAGCTATTTGAGCACTTTTCTGACCCTGATCAGAACGGTGACGAATACGCTCGTCTGAACGCTATCGCTGGCGAGGATATCAGTCAGCAGATCGGCTTTCAGGTGCCTGAAGGTTACGAGCTGCGCATGGTAAAGCACCCTAATGCTGTCACCGAGCTTGAAGTGTTTATGCTTAATCATAAGACTGAGCGCGTAGCGTACTTCAATCGCGTAGAAAAGCTGGACCTGCACTTGGATAAAGTAGGTGACGATAAGCCAGTAAGCCAGGTGATGATTTGGCGTGCTGTTGGTCGTACTGGTGATGGTAAAGCGACACGCGACCTGGTTCAGGCGGTGTTCTTTAATATGCTGGTCGACAGCTACAACATTGTTGTCAGCGATTCCGAGCAGACTCGTGACGGCCACCGCATGTGGGAAGGATTGCTGCTTGAGGCCATGGAGTCAGACGAATTGATCGCTGCGGCGGGTGACATTTCCAATGGGCACCTGTACATCATCGAAACCGAGAAGCAACTGAATGCGCAGAAGAAGTGGCTTTGGGGGCAAAAGGACTTCCACCGCGAGCGCGTTGGCGTGATCGCTTCTACTTGATAAAAGAAAGGCTCCTTCGGGAGCCTTTTTTAATGCGCCCAAATCCGGGCTGATCTAAGGCAGGATTCTGCCTTAGCTACTTAACGCCCTCCACTGGTGGAGGTTAAATTTTGCACTACCTTTTTTGTGTAGTGATCTTCCATACAGCGGCACTACCCTGTTTCGGGGCAGTGAAGAAACTGGACGAAGACACCGAAGAGATCCGTCCACCAATGGTGGATGAACAAGCTATACACTACGAGACTTTCGTAGCGCCTCGAGCGCAGATCTTGCGCCCGCTTTAGGGGTAGTGAAGAAACTGGACAGATCTGTCTAGTTTTGGAACGCGCCCACTGTTCCGGCGAATTTCGTCGCAACTAAGCGCTCAAAGCTAATCCAAATTGCGGGTCAGCTTCAAGGGAGGTACAGTGCCCCCAAATCTGGGGAGACCAAACGATACGCTCAAATCTGAGCGTATCTCCCCTTCGTCCGAATTCCGGATGAAGCCTCTGTATAGACTGTTATCCTATACTAATCAGGCCAATTCTTATCGCTTGACTCTGCTTGTCGCTTTAAGCTATCAATTTCTTCGTCCGTGACGCCGCGAGCAATCATAGCTGCGGCCTTGCCGAACAACTCCTCTAGAGCAAAAGGAATAACGGCACTCTCCGGTAATTCGACCTCAGGATGCTTCTCCAGCATCTTCTTCGCCGCCCATCGTCCAATTCGCTCAGTCAACTCCTTCTCAAAGTCATCGCTCGTCTCCTGGAAGGCGATGAATGCCATGTCGTGCATCGACTGTAGCTCATCCGGTTTTGCTCCTGAGGGAATGAAGCTTTCCTCCAGTCGCTGAAGAATCTCCGCGTTTAAGCTAATCCC
>NZ_JBFGYC010000690.1:0-1835 GCF_041587635.1 Pontibacterium sp.
ATGTGCGCACCCACTTTTACCCCATAACTTGCACCGTAAAGCACAAACCATGCAGCGATCAGCAGGGTCACTTCCTGCGCCCAGTGAATACCGGTATTAAAGCCAAAGCGCAGAACCACCTCAGCAAACACCAACAGTGTCATCGACACCATCAGCAGGGAGAGGAAACTCTCCTCAAAATGATCAATCACTTTTCTTATCATGACGGCCCCCTTATCGTGCGGTTGCTTGGACTTAACCGCTTATCGTTATCGCCGAAGGAACATAGAACTCACAGGACAACTCACATGCATAGCATCTGAGGGAAGTTCTCCTCTGAGCATGAAGGTATGAAATGTGGTAACTCTTACGACAGCTACGCATAGCTGCAGACAGAGACGGACCGACAGGCCCGTCCCTAAGACAGACCGAAGCTTACTGGTTAGACGCTTCAGCAGCGCTGATCACATCAGCACCAATTTCGTCTTCAAACTGCTTCCAAACCGGCTTCATTGCAGTCACCCACTGAGCGCGCTCAGCGTCAGACAGGTTCACCACTTCGGAACGCTTGGAATCGATGATCGCCTGTTTGTCGGATTCTGCTTTCTGCGCAGCAATCTGGTTACCGTGTGCAATCGCGTCGTTCAGCGCAGCGCTGATTTCGGTACGCAGATCGTCATCCAGGCCCATCCAGAACTCAGCGGAAGTTACAATCAGGTAGTCCAGAACACCGTGGTTAGATTCGGTGATGTAAGGCTGTACTTCGAAGAATTTCTTGGAAAAAATGTTGGACCAGGTGTTTTCCTGACCGTCGATTGCGCGGGTCTGCAGCAGGGTGAATACTTCGGAGAAAGGCTTTTTCAGGGGCACAGCGTCAACCGCTTCGAACTGCGCCTGCAGTACGTCAGAGGTCATGATGCGGAACTTTTTACCTGAAGCATCAGCAGGCAATTTCAGCGGCGCGCTTGCAGACAACTGCTTCATGCCGTTGTGCAGGTAACCCAGACCTACCAGACCTTTTTTCTGCAGAGCACCCAGCAGTTTCTGACCTTCAGGGCCCTTCTGGAAACGCTCTACTGCATCCATATCCTTGAACAGGAATGGCAGATCGAACACCTGCAGAGACTTGGTGTATTTCTGGAATTTAGACAGGGATGGTGCAGCCATCTGCACATCGCCCAACAACATCGCTTCCAAAACTTTGTTGTCGCCGAACAGCTGAGAGCTAGGGAAAACTTTGACTTCTACTTTGCCTGCCAGACGCTCATCGACCAGTTCTTTGAACTTAATCGCCATCTGACCTTTCGGGGTGTTTTCAGCCACTACGTGAGAAAACTTGATTTCAACCGGTGCAGCCGAAGCCGTCTGAGCACCAACCATAAGAGCCAAAGAGGCCACTGCAGCAGTAAGTAAACGCATAACGCATCTCCTGTTTTTTGATTTATTAGCGTTGTTTGTTTGGACAAAGTCACCCGCGTCATCCTTTGAGGGAGCGCATGATGATTACCTATGTATTCAGCAAACAGGGTGCCAACTCTCAAAACATGCGTTTACTTATTCCATTAAGTCTTGTTATTCATAGAGTTACAAACAGGAAAAACAAAACAACCCTGACATAACCGCCCCCAGTTATGGGTGGAATACCACCCATTTCCAAACAATCGTTTGGCGAAAAACCACCCAACTATCAAGCTCCCCAAGGCACAGCCACTGTAAATAAATGTATTAAATATTGATCTGTATCCGCCGATAACGTGCATATGCACTATGCGATATGGCGCTTTACGGCCTACACTGTGGGCTTTGCAAAAAGTGTTCAGGCCCTCGTTCCGGTTACTCAGGTGGTATAAACGTGA
>NZ_JBFGYC010000691.1:0-1806 GCF_041587635.1 Pontibacterium sp.
AGAAAGGGATATGGAAATACAACGACAGCGGTGCATTGCTGTCGGTGGTTTTCATTCCGGTCGCGACCAGATCCTGAGCGGACTGGTCCGGGTCAAACTGCAGTGCAGTCGGATAAGAGGTATAGCGTGGACCGGACAGATCGTATCGCTTAATCAGATCCAGATCCCATTTGATCAGGTTGTTGCTAGCCAAAATTACTACCTCTTAAATATGTCAAAACCCGGCAATTCTAGGGGGGGTGATGCACTGCTACCTTGATCTAGATCAATGGGCGAGCAGGCCTTGCCAGGGGAGCGTGTAGACGCCAAATACCATAATGATGATGCCAAACAGGCTGCGGGTCAGTCGTTGCTGAAATATAAGCTTAACGCGTTGGGCCAATAAACCCGTCAGCAGCATGGTCGGCAAGGTGCCCAAACCGAACATCAGCATCAATTGCGCGCTAAGCGTCCAGTCCGCCGCGGCCGATGACCAGATTAGAGTGCTGTAAACCAACCCGCAGGGGAGCCAGCCCCATACCAGGCCGAGGGTAACTGCCTGGGATAAGCTTTTAACCGGCAGTAGTTTGCTTGCCAATGGCTGAATCTGTTTCCAGAGTGTGCCGCCGGCCTTCTCTATATAGGTTAGACCTTGCCACCACTGCGCAACATAAAGTCCCATCGCGATTAGCATCAAACCCGCGAAGGTACGCAGCACTATGACGATCTGTTGGTCGCGCATGAGCCAGCTTAGGCTGCCGATCAGTGCACCCGCTGCGGTATAGCTAGCGATACGTCCAATATTATAGCCGCCAAGCAATAGGGAGCCGCGCCAGCCTTTAGGAGCACTCATCGAGACAGTTGCTGCAATGCCCCCGCACATGCCCAGGCAGTGAGTACCACCCAGCAAACCCAAAATAAATGCGGTGGAGAGCGCGAGAGGCTCGTTCATTCAGGTTTTTGCTCGTCGCTGTTTTTATCTTTCGCCTTATCTTTCAGATCATCCGGGATAAGGTGGTCGTCATCTTCAAACAGAATGCTGTGAGCAGGGGATTCGAGATCTTCAAACTGACCGCTATTCACGCTGTAAAAGAAAGCCCAGATTGCAAAGCTCACAAGAATGATAGCGATAGGGATGAGCAGAAAAATAATGTCCATAGCGGGCCTGTTTACTCGACTTTATGAGGCTATTTTACACGATTGGTCTTGCTGAGTTTAGACAGGCGTAAAGCGTTGCCAACGACGACCAGTGAACTTAATGACATGCCTAACGCTGCCATATACGGAGCGACAAAGCCCAGTGCCGCCAATGGCAGCGCTAAAAAGTTATACCCTGCAGCCCATCCAAGGTTCTGGCGTATAACGGAACGTGTTTTCCTGGACAGTTTAATGGCATCAACCAGACGTAACAGGTCCGCAGATATCAGTACGCCGTCGGCATTAGTTTTTGCCAGATCTGTTGCAGAGCCCATGGCAATAGAGGTCTGGGCGCCTGCGAGTACTGGGATATCGTTAATACCATCGCCGACCATGATGACCTGCGCACCGTTTTGCTGCAGTTGTTGGATATGAGCGAGCTTCTGTTCAGGTGATACACCTGAAACGACATGATCAATGTTCAGTATCGCTGCAACCTCGCCCACCGCACTGGAGCTATCTCCGGTCAGCATTTCACACTGAAGGCCTAGTGATTGTAGGTGCTTAATTGTATCTGCGGCTTCGGTACGGATCTGATCGTTAAGACGGAACCATGCCTGTGGACCTTTTTCGCTACAAAGCAGTAACCACTGGCCACTCTGTGCCGGAAGTTCTGGAAGCTGGGAGGAG
>NZ_JBFGYC010000692.1:0-1793 GCF_041587635.1 Pontibacterium sp.
GCCGCTGGACCACCTGTCGACGAGCCAATCACGACTACCCGACAATCAGGAAAACGCGGTACTGCACCACTTCGGCGGGGTAATGACTCTGCACGAGCCGATCCGGCGATATCACCTCTTTGGCGTAAGCCCGCCACGGCAGATGTTGGCCGCTCATTGACAAGCGTGGACACGGTTGCGGAAGTATCATGACGCGCGGGGGTTGAACGTATTACTGAACGGGTTTTTTCAGACGATGCGTATGACGTATATGCACGCGGACGCCGACTCTTTCCCAACGCAACGACTTGGTCGCATAGTTGATTTTTAATACTGGAAGAGTCACCCATCCATTCGCGCAAATCTTTGGGTATACAGTCAGCAGCACCGGCTTCAAGTGCCTTCATGGATATACGTGCGCCTTCATGTGTAACAGAAGACAACATGATCACATGCACCGGAGAGAACTGCATAATATGACGCAATGCATCGATACCATTCATTTCTGGCATCTCCACATCCATCGTTACAACATCGGGCCTGAGCAGATTAACCTGCTCAATAGCCTCGCGCCCATTGCTGGCGGTGCCCACAACGGAAATGCGGGCATCGCTACCTAAAAGGTCTGCAATACGGTTACGAAAGAAGCCCGAGTCATCTACGATCAGCACCTTAACCGGCATAGACATCTACTACGTCCGCTAACAATCAGTGCGCATAGCGCTTGAGCAGATTTGGAATATCAATAATTAGCGCAATACGTCCATCACCGGTAATGGTGGCACCCGACAGACCAGGCGTACCATGCAAAATGGTTCCCAACGGTTTGATAACCACCTCTTCCTGACCGACCAGCTGATCAACAACAAAACCTACGCGCTGAGTCCCAACAGTAACGATAACCACATGACCCTGCTCAGGCAGACTGGAATCATGCTTTCCTCCAATCAACCAGCGTTTCAGATGGAACAGCGGAAGTGCCTGATCACGCACGATGATGACCTGTTGACCATCAACAATATTAGTTTTAGTCAGATCCAGATTGAAGATCTCATTTACATTCACCAATGGTAAAGCAAATGCCTGATCTTCCAGAATAACCATCAGGGTAGGCATGATCGCCAGAGTCAGAGGAACTTGTATCGCGATTCGGCTTCCCTGACCAATGACAGAATCAATACTCAACGTACCGTTCAACTGGGTAATTTTGGTTTTCACCACATCCATACCCACGCCACGCCCAGACACATCAGAGATCTCGGTTTTAGTCGAGAAACCGGCCTGGAAGATCAGGTTAAAGCACTCCTGTTCCGTCAATCGGCTAGCAGCTTCAGAATCCAGCATACCGCGATCAACAGCCAGCTGACGCAGCTTATCTGCATCCATACCTGCGCCGTCATCCTGTATGATCAGCAAGATATGGTCGCCTTCCTGCTCGGCAGACAGCAACACATTACCATCGCGTGACTTGCCTAATCGCTCACGCTCATCTGGCGATTCGATGCCGTGATCCACAGCATTACGCACAAGGTGAATCAACGGATCAGCAAGCGCTTCAACAAGGTTTTTATCCAGATCGGTGTCTTCGCCGCGCAACTCAAGGTTGATCTCTTTCTTAAGACTGCGTGACAAGTCGCGAATCAAACGCGGGAATCGGCCAAAAACCTTTTTCACCGGCTGCATTCGGGTTTTCATCACCGACATCTGCAAATCAGCGGTCACCATATCCAGCGTTGCCAGGGCTTTGCCCATCTCTTCATCTTCGTGAGAGACACCCAGACGAACCAAACGGTTACGCACAAGTACCAGCTCAC
>NZ_JBFGYC010000693.1:0-1781 GCF_041587635.1 Pontibacterium sp.
GAAAGGGCAGCTTCGGCTGCCCTTTTTGCGTTTTAGCCCCGGTGTACGGTATCAGTCGAATTGGCCTTTGATATACTGGCGCTCCTATCTCAAAGGTGACTTATGGTCGATCTTCCGCTATTTCCACTGCCGGTTGTGCTGTTTCCAGGAACACGTTTGCCGCTACAGATTTTTGAGCCCCGCTATCTGAGGATGGTAAAGGAGGCGATGAAGAGCGAGAGTGGATTTGTGGTGGTCCAATCGTTGCCTGATAAGCTTAACGCTGGGGCTGATCAGTCATTTTGTTCCGTCGGTTGTTATGGTGAGATTGCCGACTGGCATCCGTTATCGAATGATCTGTTGGGTATTGAGCTGGATGGACTTCGTAAAGTCATGATCCATAGCCATCGCGTAGAGGCGGATGGTTTACTGATTGGTCAGTGTGAATACCTTGCCGCTGATCAGCAGACAACCGTGGCAGAAAAACATCAGGCATTGGTGCAGTTGCTTAAGGATCTGCAAAAGCACCCTGTGATTGAGATGGTCGGGTTGGATATAGATTACTGTAATGCCACTGAGGTGGGTTATAAACTGGCTGAGTTTTTGCCCTTCAGTCCGGCAGAGAAACAGCTATTGTTAGAAAGTGATGATGCTCTGTTACGCCTTGATGCAATCCAGTCATTGTTACAGCAGTTAGGTGGAAAATGAGCGATCTAAAACAACTATTGGCAACAGCACTGGATAATCGCAGTGAGCTGTTGTCATCTCTGCATAATGAAAATACAGATTGTTATCGTCTGTTTCATGGCACGAACGAAGGCATGCCTGGGTTGACGGTGGACCGATACGGTCCCCAGTTGCTGATACAGAGTTTCCATGAACCGGTATCCGACGTGAATTTGGCTGAAATTGAGCAGCAATGTGCTTCGATTTTTTCACCAGAAGAGGTGGTCTATAACGACCGCAGCGCAAAGAACTCCAGACGTAGCGATGACAGCCGGCTGTTACGATCTGAATACGTAGGACAAGAGTTAGGCGTCAATTACCGCGTACGTGGTAAGCATGAGGGACAGGACCCGCTGCTATTTCTTGATATGCGGGCAGGACGACGCAAGATATTGGAGCTGGCAGAAGGTAAATCGGTACTTAACCTCTTTTCCTATACCTGTGGTGTGGGTGTCTGTGCCGCAAAGGCGGGCGCAACAGCGGTGGTCAATGTGGATTTCTCAACGCGTAATCTGGATGTCGGTCGGGAAAATGCCGAGTTGAATGCCATCGATGATGCCCGGATTGAGTTTGTGCAAAGTGACTTTTTTACTGCGGCGAAGCAATACGCCGGTATCCCCGTCAAACAGCGCGTACGTAGAGGCCAGAAGCCGCGACCGTTTCCTCGAATTGATGAGCGGCAGTTTGATCTGGTCTTTCTGGACCCTCCGCGTTGGGCAAAAAGTCATTTTGGCACGGTGGACCTGATTCGTGACTACCCCAGTGTTCTGAAACCCTCTCTGTTAGCGACTCAAGAGGGCGGTACACTGATTTGTACCAATAACGTGGCTAAGGTTGACCTTGATGAGTGGCTTGCTGTGGTGCGGCGCTGCGCGGATAAGGCCGGTCGTCCTGTGCGGGACTATGAAGTTATTACGCCAGAAGTTGACTTCCCGTCACCCGATGGCCAGTTCCCGCTGAAGATTGTTGTGTTGCATGTGTGAGCGATGGCAGCTCTTTAGGGCTGCCACTTATATTGCCGCAACGGTACTTTTCCTCGGATGAAAACAACTCCATCCGCTTCGAGTAAAGATCTC
>NZ_JBFGYC010000694.1:0-1779 GCF_041587635.1 Pontibacterium sp.
AGGGCATTCATCTGGTGGTGATTCGCTCCGAGCTGGATTACAAAGCCTCCCTGAAAAGTGGCGATCGTTTTGTTGTCGAGGTTAAAGCGGAACGTTTGAGTAAAGTGAAGTTTGGTTTCCGTCAGCGCGTCATTCGTCTGTCTGATGAGAAAGTGTGCGTGGAAGGTTTAGTGATCGGGACTGCACTGAACGAGCGTGGTCGCCCGTATCTGTCACCTGAAATTGAATCGCTGTTTGAAGTGTAACGATTCGCCCTCACCCTAATTTCTGAAATGTGAGGGTGAAGAGAAGTGCTATAAGTATAGGGATGTAGTCAATGTCTGGAAGATCGCCATGGACGCGGCAGCAGCTCTTTGTTGCGTTTAATCTCTATTGCCAGCTCCCTTTTGGGAAATTTCATTCGCGCAATCCAGAGATCATCCAATATGCCAAGATGATCGGACGAACTCCTTCTGCTTTGGCAATGAAGCTGACGAATATCGCCAGTTTAGACCCCGTCATAACTTCATCTGGACGCAGTGGCTTAAAAGGAGCCTCTGCTCTTGATCGTGCCATGTGGGATGAGATGCAAAATGATTGGGATGGCTTTGTGTTGGAATCCCATCATGCAATCAGTGAGTTTACGTTATCGTTCGATAAGCCACAGGAAGACGATGAGTCGCTGCCACTGGATTATAGTGGCACCTCTCGCCCTGTAAGTGCCAATGCCCGCGTGGGGCAAAGTTTCTTCCGAAATGCAGTGCTTAGCGCATACGGGAACCGTTGTTGTATTACCGGTCTTTCGGTACCCCGTTTACTTATCGCAAGTCATATTGTTCCTTGGAGCAAGGATAAGAAGAATCGCTTGAATCCAAGTAATGGTTTGGCGCTCTCGATGCTCCATGACAAGGCCTTCGACATAGGCTTGATTACAATTGATGAGGACAGAGCGGTTCAGGTATCACAGCAAGAATGGAATGAAGATGATATGTATCTGAAAACTGCATTGCTTAGCTTTCATGGACAGAAAATTCAGATACCGGATAAATTTGTTCCGAATGCGCAGTTTCTAGAGTATCACCGCGAGAATATCTATATTGGTTAGATGGCTTACCCTTTCAGCTGTTCCCAAAAAGCCCGTATCAGCGGGCTTTTAAGTTTCTTCTCCAATGCAAACAGGCCCACATCGTACGCTTCCAGTTCTGGTTGCACATCTAATACCTGTACCCGATCAGCCAGGGGGCTGTTGTCCAATACGATACGGGGCACAACACCTACACCAAATCCCAGGCTAACCATCGAGACAATCGCTTCGTTACCGGCGACCTGTGCGTAGATCGTTGGTTTCTGATTCATCTGCTCAAACCATTCATCAACCCGCTGACGTCCGATGCCGCTTTCGGGCAGAATCATGGGGATCTGCGCCCAGTGCTCGTCACGGATCGGTGTTTGTAACAACGCGTCCAGAGGGCCTTGTTCTGCGGGGGCGATAAAGAGCAGCGGTGAGATCGCGATGGGTTTAAAGGCGACACCGGTTGGCAGCGGGGCTGGGCGCGCGGCGATGGTGATATCTTCAGTGCCGGAGAGGATGTGTCCAATGGCGTGTTCCGGATCGCCGGTGTGCAGTTTTATCTCGACGCCGGGGTGATTGAGGCGGAATTGACTGAGGATGTCATATAGAAAGCTGTAACTGGCGGTGACGGAGCAATATACGCTGATCTCGCCGTGTAACTCTTCGGCTTCTTCCATCAAGGAGTCGCGAATCACATCCCATTGGAGCAGCGCTTCACGGGCATACTC
>NZ_JBFGYC010000695.1:0-1773 GCF_041587635.1 Pontibacterium sp.
AAGCGGCCCTGGGCATCGTGCTTATCATACTCCCCGGTGGGAGCCTCCAAACCGGCAAACCCGGCCACGCGCAGGGTTTGCCCCGGCCAATCGCGCTGGTAGAAAGTTTGGCGACCAAACAGCGTGAGATCACCGAAACCGGAATTGGAACGGTTGACGTGGTTACTATCGGGGTGTATGTCCAGATCCTTGATCAGATAAGGCAGCGCGCCGAACACGGCCAGCTTTTCGCTGGCACCATAGCCCAGGACCGAGATGACGCCGTCGACCGCCATATCACGCCCCATGCCACTGGGATCGCTTCCGGAGCGCATCGCCACCGCTTGCTCGCGGAGGATAAAATTGCCCTCAGCCACTGGCAGCGCGGTGTTAAAGGTAATGGGAGCCGCCTGAGCGCTCCCAACAAGGCTTAATAGTCCCCACCCAGTGCAGCCGATCAGTAGCGCTCTGTTCATTGTTCCGGCTCCGTTTCTGTCTGGTTGAAGGAGCGGAGGCTAAAGCCGGACAACTTGACCGCTGCGCGCACTTCCGCTTCGGTCAGGGTTTTGCCTTCCTGCATCCGGATACGCAGCTCGCCTGTTTTCAGGTCGGATTCGATCTTCTCCACGCCATCAAGCTGACTCAGTTTCTTTTCGATACCGTAAACGCAAAATGGGCAGGCCAATCCATCCACATTGGCCTGGTAGACTACCGGGGAGGCAAAGACCGGTGCACTCAACAGCAAGGCCAGGAGCGTCAAGGAAATATATTTAATCATCATAAGTTATCCTTTGATCAAGCGTTATCCAGCCACAGGGCGATGGGCAATAGGGCATAAGCGGTAAATACCGAGACGATGAATATCAGCGAATTGGCGGCCAGGATGCGACGTTGCCATTTCAGTAATCGAGCGGACGTCAGGTCACACTGACCGGTTCGGTGCAGACGCCACCAACTATATGCCAGCACCAGGGCGGTTATGGAAAAGGTAATCGCCTTGTACTGTGACAGCCACGCCAACCAGGGCAGCGTAGAAACCAGGGATGCCACCACACCCCCCATGCCCAAGGTCACCAGAGCGATCGGCAAGGCACAGCAGGTGGTGCCGAGCAGGGCCAGGCCGAATCCGCCCAGCAGCGAAGAGTTGGTTTTAACGTTCTCCATATCCATCACCCCACCTTAATAGACAAAACCGATGCCGATACTGAATTCATCGCCGCGCGATATCTGGGTACCTTCAAGATGCTCATACAGCGGTGTTTTGTACTCGGCACGAAACATCACGCCACCGCGATACCAGACAAATACGGGTCCGGCCGATAATCGATCGCCCCCGGTCACACCGGCGGTATCCCGTCCACGCTCTTCGTGACGTGCGCTTAGATCCAGCATGAGAAAGATACCGGTATTGGTCAGGTTGTCATGGTAGGGGTGCCAGCCAATATTGATATCCAGACCCAGTTCGTCACCCTCATGGATACCTCGCTCCCCTCCCGTGTTTGCCCAGTAGAAAAGATCGTAATACTGGTACAGGTCCGCTTGCTCGAAGCTGGCCGAAAAACTCACGCCGAAATCGATGCTGCCATCGCCCACCGGAAAATCATCGTCGGTACTCCCCGTGGGCAACCTGATACTTGGCGTAAACGCAATATTGCCCGTGGAAGCTGGTTTGTTTTCATAGCGCTTGAGTGGAACGCCAACAATCAGATCGCCTAACCCCGTGCCGGATTCCCGAACGGCCAAACCATCGCGAACGACGGCCCGTGACTGGTCAACATAGGGTAGTTTGAGGGA
>NZ_JBFGYC010000696.1:0-1748 GCF_041587635.1 Pontibacterium sp.
ACGAGCAGGCGAAAAAAGCGGTAGCCGATAAAAAATTCATAGATGTATGCAACAGGAAGACTGGCGATCGACATGCCGATGAACAGCCCAAGATAGGTTAGGATTCCGTCATCCATATTGAAACCCGAGATATCGGCTATGTATGCGTAGAACGCGAACGCAAATGGCGTTATCAGTGGTGCCCACGCTAAGGCTCGACTTTCGTTTTTCATAACTGTCCCGCTCTACCTATCCGGTAGGATCTAAAGGCTAATGAACGGTGGTTCATTAATGTCATGGCATAGTACCTTAAGGACCGCTTTGCGAGGTGTTTTCGGCCATTGTGCGTGATCAGGGTCAACTCAGATTGCATAAACTGACTATGATTTTCAGATTTCTGCCGCGTGCTCGGTGCTAAAAGCAGGGTTAATGCCAATAACCTGTGTCGATTTAAGATTCCCTCACGGGCTATTCTGAAACCTTTTTGATCAGGCAGAGAATGATGACGACCGAATTTATAGGACCGGATGGTCAGCCACCTTGTCGTTGGTGTGGTGGGGCCCCGGAGTTTCTGGATTATCACGATAACGAGTGGGGATTTCCCGTTGATGACGATCAGCGCTTGTTTGAGAAGTTATGTCTGGAGAGCTTCCAGTCTGGGCTAAGCTGGCGAACGATCCTCGCCAAGCGCGAAAACTTCCGTGCCGCGTTCAATGGGTTTGATTTTAACTTGGTCGCTGAATTCACTGAAACTGATGTGGAGCGGTTACTCACGGATGCCGGGATCGTGCGCCATCGCGGTAAGATTGAAGCGGTGATTAACAACGCAAAACGTGCGCAGGAACTGGTCGAAGAACATGGGTCTCTGGCTGCGTATTTTTGGCGTTATGAGCCGAAGCCGGATAACCTGCCCGAGCCTCAAACAGCGTCCACATCCGAAGAATCGGTCGCCTTATCGAAAGCGCTAAAAAAGATGGGGTGGAAGTTTGTTGGTCCAACAACCGTGTTTGCGTTCATGCAGGCGATGGGTTTGATCAATGATCATGCTGAGGGTTGTGTCAGCCGAAACAAAGCTGCGGCGTTACGGATGAAGTTTAAGTCACCTTGTGAATAATAGGTGTCAGAAGGACTTTTGTTCAGCGTAGATAAAGTGTCAATCCGTACAATGCATTCCGGGCCCGAGAGAACGTTCGTGATAAGCCTGCAGCTATCGGTTTACGCTGCTCACCCGGAATTAGGAATTTTTCCTATTCACATATGGGGCAGTAGTAACTACATTTTTAAATAGTCTTAGGGCGTAAGGCTGACGGTAAATGGAGCATTAGTTGCTCTAATCGCTATGTGGTCTACGCTGTTGTTATTGGTTTCTTTCACATATGCAGAAATTTATATGCGTAGAATCGATTGTTCCAATGACCGGATTAGTTTGTAGTACCGCTTCGCAGTAGCAAAAAGGAACGTATGAGGCTTACTACTCAAATTTGCGTCGTGCAAACCGGCAAAGGAGCCGAATATGCACGTAGGGAGTTATTGAAATGCATACTGGCACAGTTAAATGGTTCAACAACGCTAAAGGTTTTGGTTTTATTGTTTCACCTGAATACAAGGAAGATCTATTTGCGCACTATTCGCGCATTGTGGCGGACGGTTATAAGAGCTTGAAAGCGGGGCAGTCTGTTGAGTTTGATACGCAGCCGGGTGATAAAGGAACACATGCCATTAATATCAAAACGATTGAGTAGGCTTGTTTGTCATACGCTTCATGATTG
>NZ_JBFGYC010000697.1:0-1736 GCF_041587635.1 Pontibacterium sp.
CAGCCGCAAGCTGAACGAGCTGGGCGTGATAATGGTCGATCTGACCCCGGCGGCGATCGGCCCCTACTGCGTACCGCCGGTGAACCTGGCAGATCACGCTAAAAACCTCGAGATGAACGTCAACATGGTGACCTGTGGTGGTCAGGCGACGATCCCTATGGTTGCCGCAGTCTCTCAGGTACAGCCTGTTGAGTATGGCGAGATTATCGCTACGGTATCGTCCCGTTCTGCCGGTCCCGGTACCCGTAAAAACATCGACGAGTTTACCCGCACGACGGCGGGCGCGGTTGAGAAAGTTGGCGGCGCAGACAAGGGTAAAGCGATCATTATCATCAACCCGGCTGAGCCACCACTGATCATGCGTGACACCGTGCACTGCCTGACCAAAGAAGCACCGGATGAAGCTGCGATCACTGAATCCGTGCATGCGATGGTGAAAGAGGTACAGAAATATGTACCGGGTTACCGTCTGGTGAATGGTCCTGTCTTCGACGGCAACCGTGTTTCTGTCTTCATGGAGGTGGAAGGTCTGGGTGATTACCTGCCGAAATACGCCGGTAACCTGGACATCATGACAGCAGCAGGTCTGCGCACGGCAGAGATGTTCTCTGAAGAAGTTAGCAACGGCGCGATCGAATTACCGGCACGCGGTTAAGTGGGGGATTAAGTGATGAATTTGAAAGATAAGAAAGTAGTACTCCACGACATGAGTCTGCGTGACGGAATGCACGCAAAACGTCATCAGATCTCTGTGGATCAGATGGTGGATATTGCGACCGGTCTGGATGAAGCGGGTATGCCGCTGATCGAAGTCACCCACGGTGACGGTCTGGGTGGTACGTCTGTGAACTACGGTTTTCCGGCACACTCCGATGAAGAATATTTGGGGGCCGTGATCCCTAAGATGAAAAACGCCAAAGTATCCGCGCTGCTGTTGCCGGGTATCGGAACCGTTGACCATCTGCACATGGCAAAAGATCTGGGTGTTAGCACGATCCGTGTGGCAACTCACTGTACTGAAGCGGATGTGTCTGAACAGCACATCGGTCAGGCAGCGAAGCTGGAGATGGATACGGTTGGTTTCCTGATGATGGCGCATATGGCGACACCAGAGAAAATCCTGGAACAGGCGCGTTTGATGGAATCCTACGGCGCGAACTGCATCTACTGCACTGATTCTGCGGGTTACATGCTGCCGGATGAAGTGAGCGAGAAGATCGGCCTGTTACGTGCAGAGCTGAATCCAACCACCGAAATCGGTTTCCACGGCCACCACAACATGGGTATGGCGATTGCCAACTCACTGGCAGCAGTTGAAGCCGGTGCAATCCGTATTGATGGTTCTGTTGCGGGTCTGGGTGCCGGTGCAGGTAATACTCCGTTGGAAGTGTTTGTGGCGGTACTGGATCGCATGCAGGCGAACCACGGTATCGATCTGTACAAGATTATGGATGTGGCGGAAGATCGCGTTGTGCCAATGATGGACCAGCCGATCCGCGTAGACCGTGATGCACTGACACTGGGTTATGCCGGTGTTTACTCCTCCTTCCTACTGTTTGCACAGCGTGCCGAAGCCAAATATGGCATCACTGCACGCGACCTGCTGGTTGAGCTGGGTCGTCGCGGCACTGTAGGTGGACAGGAAGATATGATTGAAGACCTGGCGCTGACCATGGCAAAAGAAAAAGGGCTGATCTGATGGGCAATCTGACAAAATCACAAATTGAAGAGCTGGC
>NZ_JBFGYC010000698.1:0-1733 GCF_041587635.1 Pontibacterium sp.
AGGCCTTACTACAGCCGCTTCAATTTGGATAACAGCAGCGATAGGTATTCTGGCCGGGATCGGCTTCTATCTTCCTCTCCTGGTCTCTGTCATTCTCACGATTTCCACCCTCTCGATTTTTCGCTGGATTGAAGAACACTTGCCATCCCAGGCTTATTATCACTTTGAATGTCGGTATGCTCGCACTTCGGAAATGACTGAGTTCACGATTCGAACATTGGTCGAAGGTTGTGGATTTAGTATCGCCAATCTCAGCTATCGTCTTGACGAGGATGGACGTCAGCGTCGAAACAGAATGGTTTTGCGTACCACAGACCGCGCAAGCGCATTTCGCCTGTCAGAGATGCTAGAGGCTACTGAATCTATACACGAGTTCCGAATCACCCCTACAGGTGACTAATAAATTTCACGAATTTTTAATCGATGCCGAAAATCAATATGCACGGGGGAGCGTCCATTGGGCTTGCTATATCGGCCTATGGTACTCATTCAATGAGACGCACGATGCCTGCACTTGTCTTTAAACGAACGAAGAGCCTCAGGGCCGTATAACTGCTCCTGGGACACACTAAGCAGGAAAGCACCGCCTGTTATCTGGGATATCGATGTGGATGATGCTTTGGAAATGACTTAATAGACTGAAGTCTGACACCAAAGCCGTGGCAACCAGAACGGTCGCTTACGACTGTGCATTCAACGGATCAACGCAACCCAAAGCAGACATAGGCAGAATCGCGGATTCCGTTCTAGTAGTAGGCTATTCTCGGCATAAACAGACTCTGAAACCTCAGGGCAATCATCTTTTAATCTCTCGTGGAGTATCTGTTGTGAGCGCAATTCGGACAGATTGGACGTAACAATCTCTCTTAGCCAAAAGAGACTCTTGACCTGGAGTTAACTCCAAGCCCTATGATGATTTCATGGAAAAGAAATCGATGGAGTTAAACCAAAAGATGAAAGGCACAAGATTAAGTGTTTTGCTGGGGCTGCTCTTAAGTGCTGGAGCCATGGCAGAAACAATGCATCAGGATGTTTCGCCAGGAAAACTGGTGGTCCAGGTTAAAGGCGTCGTTTGCTCATTTTGTGCATACGGTACCGAGAAAAATTTGGCCAAGCTGGAGTTCTTGGATCTATCCCAATATGGCGATGGGGTGCTGATTGACATCAATACGCACCGCATCACCTTGGCGCTACAACCGAACAAGCCGGTTCGTTATGCTGGTATTGCAGACGCAATCGTAAAGGGCGGCTATGACCCTGTGATCTATCATGTGGCGCTTAAGGGTGTCATCAGGGAGCACCAGGGCCACTACCAGCTGATTTGTGAGGAAAATGGTCAGGTCTATACCTTGCCGCCCTCTGTCGAGGCTGCGCCACTTTTAGGCAAGCAGATCTTGGTGCGAGCCGAACTCAATGCAGAACAGGCAGCGAATGCAGTTGAAGGCCAGCCGATCCGGTTAACCAAAATTAAGCTGGAGCCGCAGCCATGAAACGAAACCAACTGTACGGATTACTGTTGGGGCTGTGGGCTTTACCGGTTTTTGCGCATCAGCCCGTCATGGACATGGCACCCCGTTGGGAAGGGGGATGGGGATTCCAGGTTCGCCAGGAGCATTACGGCTCCGACACCTTGCTTGATGGCAGCTCTGAAGTGACCAATGCGTTTGGCCGTGAGAAATCCATCGATACAACCTGGCTGGAAGGGATCTATACCTTTCGGCGGGAGGTGCGCC
>NZ_JBFGYC010000699.1:0-1732 GCF_041587635.1 Pontibacterium sp.
GATGAGAATCGCAAAATTACCTTCGTTAATCCTGCTGCGCATCGATTGCTTGCACGTCGTGAAGCGACGTTGCGTCAGTTTCTGCCGCAATTTGATGTCAATAATCTGGTCGGTGCATGCATCGACATGTTTCACCGAAACCCTAAGCATCAGGAAGCGTTGCTCTCCGATGCTTCACTCTTGCCTTATACCGGAAAAATTACCCTACCGGGCGTTGTGTTGGAAGTGACAGCGACCATGGTCACCAATGGTGATGGTGAGTATCGCGGTAATATGGTTGAGTGGCGTGATTTAACCGAAGAGGTTGAAACGGAAAATAACATCCAGAAACTGATTGCTAATGCAGTTAACGGCGATCTAAATGATCGATTGGAAACCGAGCATCTGGATGGCTTCAATAAGGTTTTATGTGAGTCCATCAATCGCCTGCTGGATGAAATTATCCGTCCTATCCATGATGCCTCTGAAGTTGTTAAAGGGCTGTCGGAAGGTGATCTGACCAAGCAAGTCACTGCGGATTATCAGGGTGAGTTTGGTGCGCTGAAGCAGGCGGTAAACTCCTCTATCGGTAACCTGCTGGGGATGGTTGAAGAGATTCGCGAGTCCTCTATGAATATCGGTACGGCTGCGACGCAGATCTCTGCCGGCAATACTGATCTCAGCCAGCGTACTGAAGAGCAGGCGTCCAGTCTGGAAGAAACCGCATCCAGTATGGAAGAGATGACCAGTACGGTTAAGCAGAACGCCGATAACGTAAAAGATGCCAGTCGTCTGGCCAGTAGCGCCCGAGAACAGGCTGAGAAAGGTGGTGCAATTGTTGCCTCGGCAGTCACTGCAATGGGAGAGATTAACTCTCGCAGTAAGAAGATCGCGGATATCATTGGTGTTATTGACGAGATTGCTTTCCAGACTAACATCCTGGCCCTGAATGCTGCGGTCGAAGCGGCTCGTGCGGGTGAGCAGGGGCGCGGCTTCGCGGTGGTGGCGGCTGAAGTACGAAATCTGGCGCAGCGTAGTGCGAGTGCAGCCAAAGAGATTAAATCCCTGATCAACGACAGTGTTGAGAAAGTGGAAGAAGGCACGCGTCTGGTGAGTGATTCGGGGTCCAGTCTTGATCAGATCGTTTCCGCCGTTAAGCGTGTGAGCGAGATCGTATCGGAGATTGCTGCTGCGAGTGAAGAGCAGTCCATCGGTATTGAGCAGGTGAACAAGGCGATCATGCAGCTAGAGCAGGTGACCCAGCAGAATGCTGCATTGGTGGAAGAGGCTGCCGCGAGTAGCGAAGCCATGCGAGATCAGTCACAAAACCTGAACAGCTTGATTGGCTTCTTTGATACCGGTTCTGGTGGTCGCCAGCCCGCATCACGCCGCGCGCCTGCTGGTTATCCAGAGGCACGAGCAGAGCGGCCCGCATCACGCCGTGCTCCCCAGCCTCGTCAGCAGGCTGCATCCGAAGACGAGTTTTGGGAAGAGTTTTAATCGTGGATTATTGAAGATGTATCCTTATGAGACCGATAAAAAGGGAATTTGAATTACGCGATCGGGAATTTCAGTATATTCGTGATCTCGTAATGACTCAGACGGGTATTGTTGTCAGCGAGAATAAGCAAGAGCTGATTTATAGTCGTCTGTCCAAGCGAGTCAGGGCGCTTAATCTGGGAGGTTTTGGTGATTACATCGACCTCCTGGAAGAGGGGCGTAATAAGGATGAAATGGTGGCGTTTGTTAACGC
>NZ_JBFGYC010000700.1:0-1721 GCF_041587635.1 Pontibacterium sp.
CAAGACGGACAGCACTGAGCAGAGTATTGCGCTGGCGAACAAAGCGGTGAAGAACCACGGTGCGATCACCATGGGTTGCTACTCTTCCAGCGACGATGTGCTGGATCAGATCGAAGAAGCCTCTCTGGATGCGGGTGTTGCGTTGTCCTGCAACCTGACCGGCGGTGTCTTTGTAAACCAGAGTGCTGCGTTCTCTGACTTCCATGCCACCGGCTGTAACCCAGCGGCGAATGCGTGTCTGTCGGATCTGGCCTACGTTGCGAATCGCTTCCGCGTGGTGCAGAGCCGCCGTCACCCGAAGTAATATCGGGCGCCTGAGACGCATATGCAGGGGCAGGTGACTGCCCCCTATGAAGAATAACTGAGCAAGGATCAAAGCATGAGCTACGAATGTATTCTGGTTGATGTCAAAGATGGGGTCGGCACGATTACCCTGAATCGCCCGAAGGTGATGAACGCGTTGAACGTCACGCTGACCCGTGAAGTGGGTGAGGCGATCGATGCACTGGAAGCAGACGACGCTGTTGGTTGTATCCTGCTGACCGGTGGTGATCAGGTGTTTGCGGCAGGGGCGGATATCAAGGAGATGAAGGACCAGTCCTTCGTTGATCTGTACCAGAAAGACTTTCCGTATATTCAGCGTGATTGCTGGCGTGCGATTGATGACGCGCGTAAGCCGGTTATCGCAGCAGTTGCTGGTTTCGCGTTGGGTGGCGGCTGTGAGATGGTGATGGCGTGTGACTTCATCATTGCAGCGGATAACGCCAAATTTGGTCAGCCGGAGATTGGTATCGGTACGATGCCGGGTGCTGGCGGTACTCAGCGTTTAACTAAAGCCATTGGCAAAGCCAAAGCGATGGAGATGTGCCTGAGTGGTCGCATGATGGATGCTGAAGAAGCAGAGCGCTCGGGGCTGGTGTCTCGCATCGTTGCTGGTGAAGAGCTGCTTGAGGCGGCATTCAAAACGGCACGTAAGATCGCATCGAACTCTCGTCCAGCGGTTACTTACATCAAAGAAGCGGTCAATATGGCTGTTGATGCAAACCTGAGAGACGGTTTGCGCTTTGAGCGCCGCGCATTTGAAGCGACTTTTGCTTTTGAAGATTGCAAAGAAGGTATGGCTGCGTTTGCAGAAAAACGTAAGCCGGAATTCAAGCATCGTTAAGCGTTCAATCTGGTTATGCTATCGCCGCCATGTGCTTAGTTGCTTGTGGCGGCGTTTTTGTTTGTGGCGGTTTTTTAAGCTCTAGTTCTGGAATGTCCACGATAAGTCGGAGTGCATCATGGGTATCACAACAGTTGAAATGACATATGCTGATTGGGAAGCAAAGTTTCAGCCCAAAGCGATCAATGCCGCGGGTGAAAATGCGCTGCTAATAGAAGATGAGTTTGAAGCTGAGGCGCTGATGTCAGAGGTAGGTGAAACCTATGTCTGGACGCGGAAGTATGCAGATGAAGGCGAGGGAGAACTGATCGTGAATGGTTTATGGTCGGTGGGTGCGGTAGGATTTATGGTTTCCTCTATAGCTTATTCTGAAGATGAAGATTACGTGGTAACAGTATGAAGTTAAAAGATAAAAAGGTATGGATTACCGGTGCAAGCAGCGGGATCGGCGAAGCAACAGCAAAGCTGCTGGCGACCGAAGGCGCGCACGTGGTGTTATCCGCTCGTCGTCAGGAGAAGTTGGAAGTATTGGCTGAGACGATAACCGCCAGTGGGG
>NZ_JBFGYC010000701.1:0-1715 GCF_041587635.1 Pontibacterium sp.
AGAAGCGACCGTTCATAACGCGTTTGATGCCCACACGCATGTGACCATCATTTACACCGGAGCAGATGGAGTAGGAGCGACGTACGTCCTCGCCTTCAATCATTGCACGCAGTGTCAGGAACTGACCCTGAATAAACTTAAACTTTTCTTTCAGTTCTTCTGGTACATCGAAGCTGACGCAGATAGCAGTTTCCGTTTCCGGCTGAACATCAGCGATCTTCAATGTGTAGAAATTGGTGTCAGACATGCTTCACCTATATCTTCTTAAAATAGTCAAATGGCTCGTTGCAGTCGTTGCACTGAAACAGGGCTTTGCAGGCCGTTGAACCAAACTCACTCACCCGGCGCGTATTGCGTGAGCGACAGTGTGGACATTGCGCATGGGCATCGGGGGTCAGACCGTCTTCATCCAATTCCGCATCCTCCGGTGGCGCAATGCCATATTCGCGGAGTTTTTTACGACCATCGGGAGACATCCACTCAGAACTCCAGGCAGGTGAGAGCGACATTTTTACTTTCACATCGCTGTAACCGGCATCGTTCAGAGCTTTAGTGACATCCGTGCTGATATTGTCCATCGCCGGGCAACCGGAGTAGGTTGGCGTGATAGTGACGACAATACGTTCACCTTCACGCTCAATATCACGCAAGATCCCCAGATCCCAAATCGTCAGTACCGGGACTTCAGGATCTTTTACTTCATCGAGCAGATCCCATAGTTCCTTTACGTCAGCGGCATTACGCTGCTGCAATCGCTGGTACTGCTCTTCCGGCATCAGTGAGATTTCATTCATAACCTTTACCTTGCTTCTACTGCTTACCACTCACAACCCGGGTAGGAGCGGTGTACGATCTGCATCTCGGTCAGCATGTGACCCAGATTTTCGGTGTGATAACCGGTACGGCCACCGCGCACAGCCCAGCTGTCTTCAGGGACAGTGATGGTTGCTTCGGTCAGGATTTCGCTGACCAGCTTGTGCCATGCATCGCGCAGTTTGGATACGTCAACACCGATACCGTTGTCGGCCAGCAGCTGCTCAGTTTCATCCATATCAAACAGCTCGTGAGTGTATCCCCACAGCTGATCAACAGCTTTCTGAGTGCGTTTTTGACTTTCTTCAGTACCATCACCCAGACGCAGAACCCAATCACGGCTGCGACGCAGGTGATATTTGGTTTCTTTGATCGCTTTTGCAGCGATTGCGGCCAGTGTCTCGTCCTTAGACTGAACCAGTTCAGGCAGCAGGACTGTGTAGTATGCGTCTGCAAACAGCTGACGAACCTGAGAGTAGGCGAAGTCGCCGCGAGGCATCTCCATCAACAGCAGGTTGCGGTAGTCACGGTCGCTGCGCATGTAAGCGAAATCGTCTTCGGTACGGCCATCGTCAGCCAGTTCTGCTGCATAGGTGTAGAACATGCGGGCACGGCCAATATAATCCAGCGCTACGTTTCCGTATGCGATGTCTTCTTCGAGGAAAGGACCGTAGCTGACCCACTCAGAGATACGGTGGCCCAGTACAACGGAGTCATCACCGAGGCGGGTTGCGTATTCCAGGGTCGCGTTTTTGATTGCGTCACTCATTCTGATTAGTCCCCCAAATCACATGTTGTTAACTGGGTCAGGCAGAACGTAGTAAGTCGCGTGACGGTATGGTTTGTCATCGCTTGGATCGTAGAAGCTTTCAGCATCATCTTCCTGAGAAGCGCAGATGTCG
>NZ_JBFGYC010000702.1:0-1708 GCF_041587635.1 Pontibacterium sp.
GTTGGCATTGATAAAGCCAGCAAGCTCCAGCTCCCGTTCGTCCTTGAGCGTGAGAATGATCGTGGTGTGTTTGCCTTTCTCTTTCTTATTCAGCGCATCAATATCCCGAAACTGAATACGCTCTTCGCTCTCTTCCATCGGCTTGCTTAACAGCATAGAGCGTGGTGACAGGGTGATCGTCGCATCCTCGAACTCTTCGCGGAGACTGTCCAGGTTACGTTGCTGAAAGCTGACCCAGAACAGAATGGCAGCCAGTGGCAGAAGCGTGTAGATCTTTGTCAGATCCATCAGCATCAGACCCACAGCCAAGCCAATTAAACCCAGCTGAATCTTGTTATTCAGTGAATGGCGTTGCTCAAAATAGTCATTGTCCCAGGTAAATAGAGGCTTCTCATTCGCCATGCGTAATGTCCCTTGTTCGGATAAATCGGGTCTGCGGCGGGTGCCGTTTTGCGGAAAGCAGTGTGCAGCGAATGGCGGGTGATGACAAGAGAGGTGGGGTGCGACCATAGTCACCCAATGGTCTATTTATATGATATTGTTTTTAGCTTATATAATAAATGCATATAAAGCCGATATAAGAAAAGCTAAAGGACGGATCTCTATGTTTAATCTCAAACGCGGTGCACGCGGTGTATTGTTGGCTGCAGCGACAACGGCGATGCTCTCTATGCCTACAATGGCTGCGTCACCAGCGGATAAGTACCCCGAGTCTCAGCTGTATTCGAAGCCAGTGAAAATCGCAGAGGATGTGTGGAGTTCCATTGGTGCGACTCAGTATTACAGTTACGAAAATGGTGGCCACAACAATAATCTCTCTTTTGTGATCGGTGAAAAAGGCGTATTGGTCGTCAATGGTGGTGCTGCCTACCTGTTGGCAAAAGCGTTGCATGAAGAGATTAAGAAGATCACCGATAAACCGGTTATCTATGTCGTGGATGAAAACGGTCAGTCCCATGCGATCTTAGGTAACGGTTATTGGAAAGAGCAGGGTGCGACTATTATCGCCCATGCTGAAGCGCTGGAAGAGGTCGAGAAAAAAGGCCTGAGTGGTCTGGAAACGCTGCAAGGTATCCTGAAGGAACAGGCAAAAGGTACCGAGTTAGTTGAAATTGACGAGACGTTTGATGAGGAGATGGAGCTGGATCTGGGCGGGATTACCGTAAAACTGATCCACTTTGGACCGGCTCACTCCGTCGGGGATATCTCCGTGTATATTCCTGAGCGTAACGTTGTCCTTGCCGGTGACATGGCGTTCCAGCAACGTATGCTGCCAGTGTTCCCGGATACCGATACAGCGGCGTGGTTGGAAACATGGCATGAGAGCTTTGCTCCGTTTGCGAAAGACAAAATCATCGTACCGGGTCACGGTGAAGCGACCGATTTCGCGACGGTTGATCAATGGACCCGCGGATATCTGGAATACGTACGTGGAAAAGTCGCGGTATTGCTGGATGAGGGTGGCACCTTGGAAGATGCGTATAAGATCGACCAGAGCCCGTATGCGCATCTGGATACGTTTAAAGAGCTGTCTGCGAAAAATGCCGGTCGTATCTTTGAAGCGATGGAATTTGAATAAGGTTTAGATGTGTAAACGCGATCCCCTGCGTTGGTTTTGGGTATCGCGTTGCTCGACCCAACCTCCACACCGATCTTGATGAATCCCGTAGGTTGATGAGATGGTCTCCTCCCATCCTACGGCGTCACA
>NZ_JBFGYC010000703.1:0-1684 GCF_041587635.1 Pontibacterium sp.
CGGTTCTTCGCCGAAAAAACAGAGAAAGCCGATGCTGATATGGCGTTTACCGTCGGTCTGATTCACAATATTGGCCGCCTCTTGCTCCACATTTCCAAACCGAAATTAGCGCAAGCTATCCAAACACGGGTCGATGAAACCGGCTGTAGCCGCTCCGACGCAGAGATGGAGCGCCTCAATTTTGTAACACCACAAGCCGGTCAGGCTTTGCTGAATATGTGGTCTTTCCCTGCTGAACTCGGCGAAGCTGTTTTACAGCATAAAAAACCGACTGATTTTGAAGACCCGTCTGCCCTTGCAGCCGTGGTTAATCTCGCGTGTGTGATTAACGCCGCACGTCGAAATAAAACGGATATTGCTGAACTTCGGGATTTCTTCCCATTGGACGTAGCCGAGATCGCAGGCCTCTCCAGCGGTATTCTCTCTGAGCTTAGCGACGCATTAGAGCTGGAATCAGGCCTCGAAGGCCTGAACGAGTAATCGCTCCATACAGGCACAAAAAAGGCAGCTAAATTAAGCTGCCTTTTATATTTCAAATATCGTTATCCAATCAGGAATCTTCCGTCTGCTCAACGCTAACCGCCTCAACGGCAAGAATCAGATCATCAACATCCTGCATTGCCCGGTGCCGACGAAACTGGCTACGCGCGATAAATCGGTACTGAATGAGCCTTTCGGCACTCAGGATAGCTTCCAGCCCGGCCATGGTAAATTCTGACGATACACCCACCGCTTTAAACAGTCGACGCATCCAAAAAGAATCAAACTCCAACGCATCGCTGATCAGCGTTTTACCCTTCAACGCTTCGTTCAATCGCTGACACGCGGCCTCTGCACTGATGCCTTCTGTCACCAATCGCTCGCGGTCAAGGCCATGCAGTTCTTCGGCAAACTCATCCCAGTAACGCCAATGAGAAATGCTGTCAGGATTAATAAAGAAGTTATCACTCAGGCCTGTCGCAGGACATTTCCAAGCAACCTCAATCGGGTAAGACTCAGCACCCAACCCGCTGGCCTCCAGATCCATATAAATTATGTCCACTCAACCTTCCCTCTTATACAACAGCACCTTAAGTCCCTTTTCCGGCTCCGCTTCCGGGAAATCAGCCGGATTTTTCAACCTTTCGACAAAGTGAAAATCCGGACACTCCTCCAACATTAAACCTTTCAGAAAGTCGGTCCCCAGCTTCGGGTCATTATGACAGGCCATTACCTGACCATTTTCGGCAACTAACTCCGGCAGACGGCGAATCACCTTACGGTAGTCCTTCTCTGCGATGAAGCTGCCTTTCTGAAAACTTGGCGGATCAATGACAATCAGATCATACGGGCCAAGTTGACGAATGCGCTTCCATGAACGGAACAGATCATAGGACAGAAATGTAACAGCCTCTTTGGCAAAACCATTAAGACGATGATTTTCCCGACCTGTATCAATCGCACTGCGCGACATGTCGACGTTTACCACATGCTCTGCACCACCTGAAATAGCCGCTACAGAAAAACCACAGGTGTAAGCAAACAAGTTAAGTATACGTTGCCCTTGCGTATTTTGCTGAACCCAACGCCGACCTTCACGCATATCAAGGAACAATCCACTGTTCTGATTGCGAGACGGTTTAATGTGATATTTCACGCCCAGCTCAGTCACTTCTGACTGCTCCGGCACGTCCCCCCATACAAC
>NZ_JBFGYC010000704.1:0-1683 GCF_041587635.1 Pontibacterium sp.
GAAATAATGTTGTTGCATTGGAGCTAAGCCAAGTAATCAGCAACACTTCCGATGACGCAATCGCTGGTATCAACTCTCCTGTAATCTCTCAGCGCTCGTTTAAAACCAGCCTTCTGGTTGGGGATGGCCAAACTGCAGTTGTGGGTGGCCTGATCAGTGAAAACAATACAAAGGGCAACTCCAAAGTGCCTGGAGCCGGGGACCTTCCGGTGATCGGTAACCTATTCAAATCGGAAACCCAGGGCAGAGACAAAACAGAAATCGTGGTGATGATAACACCACGTATTATTCGCGACACCGAAGCATTGGACCAGCTCAGCCAACAACTGACACAGGGAATGGAAAGGCTGCTGCCCATGGGCAAATAAACCAACGGAAAACGTGATGATGTTTATACATCAGCAGCCTATATTTTTAACCAATTTGTATGTCCTATCGTCATAAAGTAGGACTTGGGAATACTACTCACTTCTTAATGGCCTTAAGAAGATTTGAGTAAATTTCACTCTCCTCACGCATTGATAGGAATAAAGGATTTTCATAATGAAAAAAGTGCTCACCGTTTTTGGCACACGCCCTGAGGCCATCAAGATGGCTCCTTTGGTACACGCATTAAAAGCAGACGATCGTTTTGAGTCTGCGGTTTGTGTAACCGCTCAACACCGAGATATGCTGGATCAGGTATTGGCATTATTCAAAATCACGCCGGAATTTGATCTTGATATCATGAAGCCTGGTCAGAATCTGAATGAGGTTACGTCAAGAATTTTGACTGGCATGAAGCCAATTCTCGAGTCATATAAACCTGATGTTGTATTGGTACACGGTGACACTGCGACTACTTTCGCAGTATCGCTAGCTGCCTACTACGAACAGATTCAGGTAGGTCATGTAGAGGCAGGTTTGAGGACAGGTGACCTCTACTCGCCTTGGCCTGAAGAGGCTAACCGTAAGCTGACAGGTGTTCTAACCAATTATCACTTTGCTCCAACCGACACATCCCGTAACAACCTCCTACGGGAAAATATTGACGGTGAAAATATTACGGTTACCGGTAACACGGTTATCGATGCCCTCTTTTGGGTTAGGGATAAAATCCAAAAGGATACCTCGCTTAAAGCGCAGTACCAGAAAGACTTCCCATTCACACTGTCAGGCAAAAAAACTGTACTTGTAACGGGACACAGACGAGAGAGCTTTGGCGATGGTTTCGAGCGCATCTGCCTTGCGTTGAAGCAAATTGCTTTAAAACACCCTGACTCTCAAATCATCTATCCGGTTCATCTGAATCCGAATGTTCAAGAACCCGTTATGCGCCTACTGAAGGACGTTGACAACATTCATCTGATAAAACCTTTGGATTATCTCCCCTTCGTCTATCTAATGACGACCTCACATCTGATTCTGACTGACTCTGGTGGTATACAAGAAGAGGCACCTTCACTCGGAAAACCCGTTCTGGTTATGCGAGATACTACAGAACGTCCTGAAGCAGTCCAGGCCGGCACAGTGAAGCTTGTTGGCACCGATGTCGAGACTATTATAAGTGAAGTCGACCTTTTGCTCTCAGACAACCAGGCTTACGAAGATATGAGCCGTGCCCACAACCCGTATGGTGACGGCAAGGCAGCGGAGAAGATCGTCAAGTTGATGCTTCGACAGGGTTGGCCGTCGTAGCGATCA
>NZ_JBFGYC010000705.1:0-1683 GCF_041587635.1 Pontibacterium sp.
CGGCGCCCCGATCCGCCTGGAAAGGGCGACTGGCAGCTGATGCGGCGGAGTTGGCGATCTTTAGGATCAAAGTGGTTAGAGAGGGATCCTTACGTGCAAGTGCGACCATCTTCTCAAAATAGTCATCTGCTGCTTTGTCCATCGCCATGAGCTCGGTGAGCACAATCGGAAGGAAGGGCAGTTGTCTGACCTCTTCTTCAATCTCTAGCAGAGCCGGGACATGGGGCATGCAGCTAATCCGTGATCATAAAGCAGTTAAGGTATACGTAAAGTGTATAAAAAAGTCAGTTAATGTCACGAATTAAAACGGAATAAAGATATATGAAGTTTTAAATTTCATGAGGTTAACAGGCCGTTACAAACGCGTTGATTCTTCTATATTGATCCAGTTTTTTATGGAGCTTGTCAGGCTTTGAATATTATCACATTGCTCTGTAAGGGCTTTCAATTCTGCTTTCGGCAAACGTGCAGGGGAGAGAGACAGAGGGTATGTTTAGTTTGTGTGTCCGCAAGTTTCAGGTAGAGCATGTACGTACGAATAGTGGGTGAGGGGTTCTGTTTTACATCAAAATAAAGTGGGTGTTGGCTCTCCACTTAGGGGATTTTTCTTTTTATATTTGTTTGTTAGGTGATTTTTCTGGATCGTCGGGAAATTCAGTGCTGCGATGGGAATCCTTTTTTCGCAGTAGTATCGTTTCGTATATCCCTGATATGGGTACGGCTTCCCTTATTTATTGCACGTGTCGCTGACGCTTAATAAAGCCTGGTGATAGCGGTGTATTTGACCTAAACAGACCGAGACAATGACTAAAACTTTTGCTTTTGCACCGATCCGTAACGTATATAAAATCCGTCAGGCTGCAGCGGATAGCTGGTGGGTATATTTGCATAACCTGGGAAACAACGGTGAGCTGAGCACGACGTCTCGCGTGGTGTTTTTTGCCAATAGCCGTGCGCAGGTTGATCAGTGGATTGAAAGCAAAGATGAGTTCGTATTTGTCATTGCGGACGCCTAAGTCCTGGTCCGTATTATCATCGGATATCATTCAGGGCGATTTGTCGCACTGAATGATAGAGCGGCAGTTTTCCTGCCATTGCTCAATTCAGCGTTTCAGCTCGTACCTGTGGGTTGCCCGGCTCGACCATCGTTGCGTTTCTTCTATCCGTTCGCTATCGCTGGATAGCGACTGCTAATTACTCTCGTGTGGCAGCCTGATTTTTGCTATCGTTGGCACCGTATACGGTTGTTTTAAATGCGTTCTGTTTGTGGCTAATTGATGGTTTCAGGTACGGGCCTATGGGAGGTCGATAGCTGAAAGCAAAGGTAGAAACTCATGGCTGGTCGATCTGAAAAATTGGAAAAATACTGTCCCGCAAGTGACAACTTCGAGATTGATGAGTTTCCGTTTTACTGGGTAGCCCGCCTCAACTCCCTGTACGCCATGGAGATGGAAAAGACGCTGAAACCGATGAATATGGATATCTCCCGCTGGCGTGTAGCCATGTTGCTACGTATTCACGGTGAGCTGAGTATCTCTGATATTGCTGAACATGCTTTGGGTAAGCTGCCGACTATTACCAAGATCGTCTATCGCATGCGTGATGAAGGCTTGGTGGATGTGAATACATCGGAAACCGATGGACGGGTGACGGTTGTAACACTCACAGATCAGGGGCACGAGA
>NZ_JBFGYC010000706.1:0-1659 GCF_041587635.1 Pontibacterium sp.
ATATTCATGATCTTATCGAGCAAACGCGTATCGACACGCACATTACTCTCAGCAGCAGGCTTATGCTGGGCTGCTGGAGCCGCGGTCTTCGCTGGTGCTTTAGCTGCCGGAGAAGCCGCTTTAGCTGCGGGGTTGGCTTTCGGTACCGGCGCGGCTTTCGGCTTAGGAACAGGTTTTGGTGCAGGCGCGGGGGCAACTGCAGCTACGGACTCGGCAACAGCCGGTGCATCAGCGCTATTGTGTGTAAATGCACCTTCTCCTTTTGACTGAAGATCATCCAACAGCGCTTCAAATTCGTCGTCTGTAATCAGACCGGCATCAGCTTGAGGAGCCGTCACCGCAGACGCAGCAGCTTTTGCAGCTTCATTCTGCGAGAATGCACCTTCACCGTTTGATTGCAACTCATCGAGCAATGCTTCGAACTCATCTTCGGTAATCGTGTCACCGCTCGCAGCCGCCTGAACAGCAGGGGCAGCAGCGTCTTTGCTAACCGCATCCGATTCTTCAAGTGCATTTAACAACAAATCAAACTCAGCATCCGAGGCATCCTGAGCTGCAGGAGACGCCGCCACAGCAGGAGCAGGGGCTGGAGTTTGTTCGACAGCCTCAACAGGGGCAGGAACCGGCGCCTCAACTGCAGGGCCGCCACCTTCGGTATACGCTAACAGCTGCGCAAGTAGTGCTGGATCAGCATGCTCTGGAGGCAATCCATCCCGTACCGCTTCGAACATAACGTTCACGGCATCCAAGGCTTGCAGAACAACATCCATGAGTTCAGGGGTGATTGCTAAATCACCGTTACGCAACAGATCGAAAAGGTTCTCTGCTTTGTGGCAGCATTCAACCATGGCATCAAGCTGCAAAAAACCTGCGCCGCCTTTTACCGTATGGAAACCACGAAAGATCGCATTCAAAAGATCACGATCACCGGGACGCTGCTCCAGATCGACTAACTGTTCAGACAGCAGTTCAAGAATCTCTCCGGCTTCTACAAGAAAGTCTTCCAGAATCTCCTGATCAACATCTAAACTCATGAAGCGCTCCTAATTAAAACCCGAGACTGGATAGAAGTTCGTCGACTTCATCTTGTTCAGTCACTACATCGGGGGAATCTTTAGCTCTGACCTGAGGGCCTTCGGCTGCAATCGCTTTTTCTTTAGTATCTTCAACCGCAGGCACATCAGTTTCTGATGGGCGAACACCACTTAAACGCTCAACGGCGGCTGCCATATCCATCAACTGAACCAGATGTTGTTCCACATTACTCAGCAACATCATGACCTTACGAATAAGCTGCCCGGCAATATCCTGATAGCCCTGAGCAACCAGAACGTCGGTTAATTCAGTGTGCAACGCTTTCAGCTTTTCAGCCGCGGAATCACCTAATCCTTCAGCTTCCAACTCCGACACCAGTGCCAACGCACGGTCGAGTTTATCCATCGTCTGATGAGCATTTTTCTCTGTCAGTTCAACAACGTGGTCGAGGCTTTGTGAGGCGTCACTCAGATCTACACGAGACACATCGGATTGAATCGAATCTTGGACGTCGTTACCAAATGCTTTCAGGGCTTCATGCAAGCCGCGGGTCAACATACCCACTTCCTGATAAAACACTTGATGACGGAACTCATAGAGCTCACTAATCTGATCCATAGCCGC
>NZ_JBFGYC010000707.1:0-1650 GCF_041587635.1 Pontibacterium sp.
CACAACCTCAGTGGCGGCGGCCTGCCGGATATCCGTTCCCATTTCCAGATCAAGGCTGACCGTCTGACGTATTTCACGTTCCCAGTCATAAATACCGATGATCGTTTCCACTTCTAGTTCACGAATGTAGACTATATCCATGCTTACAACCTGTAGGACTATGCGATGCCCGAGCTGGAGTTACTGAATGCACTCATGGTAGCAACCGCTTACCTTCTAGGTTCAGTGCCGAGCGCCATATTGGTGTGTCACTGTATGGGCATCTCCGATCCTCGTCAACAGGGTTCCCGTAATCCCGGCGCCAGTAATGTACTACGCATCGGAAACAGAAAAGCGGCTTTCTTCACACTGCTCGGAGATATGGGAAAAGGCTGGTGTGCCGTGTCGCTACCCCAGTGGCTGAACCTCGAACCCAGTACCGCCAGCTGGGCTGCCTTAGCGGTCTTAATTGGTCATCTTTATCCACTGTTTGCGCGCTTTCATGGCGGGAAGGGGGTCGCTACCGCAGTCGGTATCTGCCTGGCACTTTCACCGCCCTTGGGCATTATTCAGATAATACTGTGGGGAACACTGATCAGTATTGGACGCATAGCCTCACTGGCATCAATAGGCTGCGCACTGATCTCGCCGATCATTGCCTGGCTTGTGCAGCCTAGTTTATTGATGCCTGTACTATTGATCAGTCTGCTGCTATTAACGACGCACCGTGAAAACATCAGCAAACTCATTCACGGTGCAGAAAGTCGTTTCTGAGTGTCAGATTGATTCCAGCGTATCCATCGGCCAACGCGGTTGCGCCAGAATAGTCAGATCACTTGTTTGCCCTGCCTGCAATCGCTGACAACCCGCAAACGCGATCATTGCCCCGTTATCCGTACAGAAACGAGGTCGCGCATAATACAAGCCTGCGCGCTCTTTCTTCACCATCTCTTCGAGACGATCACGCAGCCGCTGATTGGCACTGACCCCACCTGCAATCACTAGCTGCTTCATACCTGTCTGCTGCAGAGCACGGCGGCATTTAATGGCTAACGTATCCACAACGGCCTGTTCAAATGCACACGCAATGTCTGCAATTGTTTTGTCATCGAGCTGACCTTGTTCGTCACGATGATCATTGGCGGTGTTCAGCGTAAACGTTTTCAAACCAGAAAAGCTCATATCCAGACCGGGACGGTCCGTCATTGGTCGTGGGAACTTAAAACGTGTGACATCACCCAGTTCGGCCAAGCGTGCTATCTCTGGCCCTCCCGGATAATCCAATCCAAGCATTTTAGCCGCTTTATCAAACGCTTCTCCTGCTGCATCATCGAGCGATTCGCCCAGCAGCTCATAGCGCCCGATCCCATCCACACGCACTAACTGGGTGTGACCACCCGACACCAGCAACGCAACAAAAGGAAATGCCGGTGGAGTATCTTCCAGCATAGGCGCCAGGAGGTGGCCTTCCATATGGTGCACCGCAATCGCAGGTTTGTCCCATGCCAGCGCTAATGCGCGTCCTGTTGAAGCGCCGACCATGAGCGCACCGATCAAACCGGGACCCGCAGTATAGGCGATGGCATCGACATCGCCGTGTGCCAATCCCGCTTGCTGGAACGTTTCCCGAATCAGGGGAATTAATTTACGCACATGATCACGGGAGGCCAG
>NZ_JBFGYC010000708.1:0-1645 GCF_041587635.1 Pontibacterium sp.
CACTGATATTGGCTGGGCGAGAGCGAGGTTAACTGCTTTAGCAGTTGGTGAAACGCTGACGTATTCATGGAATGCCATCCTCAAACATCATACTTATATTTAAGAATGGCAGGTTTACAACAGTTTACTCAGACATAGCCAAACAAAAGGGCAATCCCCCAACAGGCAGTTTCCACTTTCTCAACTATTGACTGGATCGAAGGCTGGATTATCTCTCGTACTAACGAAGAAGACCCTCCTTACCTCACTGCCTATAAAATCCCTGCATCTGAGAAAGACAATGTATGTAGTGATGTGATGGACGCCCCACCTTGAGCGGCGTCGTAGTGCGCCAGAATTGAGTTGTTATGACTTAATTCGCAGAAGGTGCGTCCATCATGAATATTAAGACTGTTGGTATTGACCTGGCAAAGAACGTTTTCCAAGTTTGCGTGTGGCTGGAAGATGGCACCGTCAATTCGAATCGTAAGATTAAACGAAACATGCTGCTACACGTGATACGCCAATTTCCAGAAGACACATTGATAGCCATGGAAGCCTGCGCTTCATCACATCACTGGGCTCGCACTTTTGAGGGTATGGGCTACCGCGTAGCACTGATCCCAGCACAGGCAGTGAAGCCTTTTGCTCGCAAGCAGAAGAACGATGCCAATGATGCCTTAGCTATCTGTGAGGCGGCTCATAGACCAGGCATCCACCTTGTCGATGTCAAAACTACCGAGCAGCAGGACATTAAGGCATTGCGTTGTGTACGTAGACGTATGGTTGAGCAGAGAACAGCTACCTCCAATCAGATCCGCGCTTTAGCCGGAGAGTACGGTGTTGTTTTTCCTCAAGGCATTCGGCAATTGCAAAGGTCTCTTCCCGATGCTCTTGGCGATGCAGAAAATGGGTTGTCTACCGTGATCCGAGTGCTCCTCAGCGAGCTACTGGAAAGCCTGCATTCACTCAATGGGGATATTGATGCACTTACGGAGCAAATTGTTCAACTGTGTAAGCAACAACCTCGATATAAAGCGTTGTTATCGATTCCTGGCTTTGGACCAATCATCGCAGCCGCTTTACTAAGCGAAGTTGGCTCTGGTAGTCAGTTCTCCAATGGACGACAGATGTCTGCATGGTGCGGTCTGGTTCCTAGCCAATACAGTTCCGGCGGAAAATTTACCTTAGGTAGCATCACTAAACATGGAAACAAAGAATTGAGGGTGTTGCTGATACATGGTGCTCGTGCTGTTATCCGATTTGCAGAAAAGAGACAAGACTCAATGGGGCTCTGGCTAAGGAGATTGATCGCTCGCCGTGGAAAAAACAAAGCCACGGTAGCACTAGCAAACAAGCTTACTCGAATAGCTTGGAGCATCCTGAATCGACAAGAGCAGTTCGACTGCTAAGCAAGCTTTTATCCAAACAGAGGCGTGAACGCAAGGCAATAAGCCGCCATTCGCACTGGTCCATTATGGGAGAACAGGCACAAACGGAGCACAAGTAAGGTAAAAGCCTGAGTTTGCAGGCACTGATGAAAAACGGTTACCCGTCCCTGGAAAAACCTAAACTTGACCAAGGCACTCAGATGCCGATGTAGTGATTAGGAGCCAGGGTTCGGATTACATCAAGGCGCTGCTCGAATGAGCTGGAAAGACGCCGG
>NZ_JBFGYC010000709.1:0-1635 GCF_041587635.1 Pontibacterium sp.
CCCGGGTAGCGTGCGGAACAAACAGGGACAGCCATTCAAAGTGTTTACGCCGTTCAGCAAGGCGTGGCGTGTCCGGTTCACCGATGAGTGGCCAGAGCCTTTGCCCATGCCCGCGCCTCAACCGCCGTGTAATGTGCAGTCTGATCCTGTGCCTGACTCGTTGGTGTATGACGCACCTGTGCAGAGTATCTGGCATGCTCATCTTTGGCCTGCAGGATCTGAAGAGGCCCATCAGCGTTTAGCTATATTTGCGGAAACTAAAGCAGCTGATTACAAGTTAAAACGTGATTATCCAGCGTTAGCCGCAACCTCTGCGTTATCTCCTTATCTTACCGTAGGGGCCATATCGTCGCGTCAGTGTCTGGCAGGCTTAAGCGCGAATTCGGGAGATCCTGAGTGGTTGGACAATCACTGGACGTCTGAGCTGATCTGGAGAGAGTTCTATCGCCATCTGCTGGTGGATTTTCCGGAGATGAACCGGTTGTTGCCGTTTAAACCGGATGTGGAAAGTCGATTAACGTGGTCTTCAGATGATCGGCTATTTGATGCATGGTGCCGGGGTGAAACTGGCTTTGCGTTGGTCGATGCCGGTATGAAACAACTACTTGCCACCGGTTGGATGCACAACCGACTGCGTATGGTGACGGCATCCTTTTTGACCAAACTTTTGCGACAGGATTGGCGCAAAGGGGCCCGCTTTTTTATGCAGCACCTTATCGACGGTGATTTTGCCTCCAATTTGGGCGGCTGGCAGTGGAGTGCCTCTGTGGGGGCTGATGCCGCGCCGTATTTCAGAATTTTCAGTCCTGTGCGTCAGGCAGAACGGTTTGATGCTCAAGGTGAATATGTTGCACGCTGGATACCGGAGTTGGCTTCGCTGTCAGGTGCCCAACGTTTTGATCCTATGGTTGGGGCCGATGTGGGTCGGCCTCTGCCGATTATTGACTATACTCAAGCACGCAGTCAGAGCCTGGACGACTACAATCGGGCCAGCTAACTGCATATAAATCGGAGGCGCAGTGATGAAAGTATCTACGGATCTTAAGCTAATTCAGGTTATTGCGGTGCTCGTGCTAGCGTTTACCGCAGTACATGCATATGCCGGTTAGAACAGGGTTTCTTATTCGCCAATGCTGAATGACGTATTGAAACAATTATGTCAGGAAGAGCAGGGTGATCTGTGTCATGCGTATCAGTCGTGATCTCGCGGCTGAGCATACACTGCCTTATAGCCTTGCCAGGCATCGAAGAATGAGTGGTTTGTATTTGATTGCAACCCGATGTGAAGACACACGCAAGTGTTCAGTCGATCTTTGAACATAATGTATTTTAAGAACCTGCAAAATTCAGCAGTTGTATCCTAGATAAGCCGCTACAGGCCCATCCTCCGATCTTCAATCTGTATTCAAGCTATCATTCCCTTATTAGCAATGTATGAGCTTTGTTAAATTGGGAGTGTCGCCATGTTTACCCGTCTGTATTGCCATCTTATTGTCTTGCTGATGTGTCTGTGTAGTTCGTTTGCAATTGCGGATTACAGCATTGAAAAGATCAACGGCGACCTCTATCGGTTTGTGGATGATCGTCACCGTTCGGTATTTTTAGTCAAAGATGATGGAATCCTGTTGGTTGACC
>NZ_JBFGYC010000710.1:0-1624 GCF_041587635.1 Pontibacterium sp.
CTGAGGCGATAATTTCACTGAAGTTCCACACCAGTTGCCAAAACAGTTCGGGATGCTTTACGGACCAGCGGTGCACTTCACCGTAAGATGACAGGTGATGGTGATGATGGGCATTTATCTGATGCATAAACTGCCACAACTGGCAGTTGCGCATCTGCTCAGCTGACGGTTGCCATAGTGGATCGGTCATAGGACCACCTCAATACCTCATAAGAGGTTAAGAATTGATCATTCCATATCTTAAACGTTGATGAAGATCGACTGTTCGTCAAGCAAGCCTCTGAGCGCAAGCTGACGTATAATGAGTGCCATTCTTTCATCTGGCACCTGCGGTGCCCGTCAAATGGTTGTTTAATGACTCAGCAGCAGAAAAATAATCCGCTCCATGGTATTACGCTGGAACGTATCGTGACGGAGCTTGAAGAACACTACGGTTGGGAACGATTGGGGCAGTTGATCGATATTCGCTGCTTCAAGAAAGATCCCAGTGTGAAGTCGAGCCTGAAGTTTTTACGTAAAACGCCTTGGGCTCGGACAAAGGTGGAAGATCTGTATATTAAAACCCAGAGCACTCCCTGGGGACGTAACTGAGAGAGAACGATGCAAATTACTAAAGATACTGTTGTGACATTTCACTATGTGCTGTCTGAAGTGGACGGTGAACAGATCGAATCTTCCTATGATGTTGAGCCGATGGCGTTTTTACACGGACATCAGAATATCTTTCCGAAGATTGAAGAGGCGCTGACCGACAAGCAGGTGGGTGAAAAATTAAGTGTGGCGCTGGCACCTGTTGATGGCTACGGCGAACGTCAGGAAGGTAATACTCAGCGTGTGCCGATGAAGCATCTGCTTACGAAAGGCCGCCTGAAACCGGGGCAGTCTGTAAAGGTGAATACCGAGCAGGGCCCGCGTGATGCAACCGTGGTTAAAGTGGGTTTGAAAAACGTTGATCTGGACACCAACCATCCGTTGGCAGGCAAGCACCTGCAGTTTGATATCGAAGTGACAGAAGTGCGTGCTGCTACACAGGAAGAGCTGGATCACGGTCATGCGCATGGCGTAGGTGGTCATCAGCACTAAGGTTGAATTGGGCAGTGGATGAATCTGCTGCAACTAAAACCCGGTGTGGGGGAGTAATTTGAAGGTTCTCTCGCGCCGGGTTTTTGCGTTCTAAGCTATCTTTTCTACTGGAACCCCCGTCAAACCCGCCATTAGAGAGGGTCTGGTTATGCCCAGTTTTAGCAAACAGAGTCAGCAACAACTCAAAACCTGTCATCATGATCTACAGTCTATTTTTGCTGCCGTTGAGCGTACGGTGGATTGTGAAATCAGCTGTGGACACCGCTCGCACGACGAACAAGAGCAAGCCTATGAAGAGGGACGTTCAGGGTTTCACTGGCCGGAAAGTCATCACAATGACAAACCCAGTATGGCTGTGGACGTCACGCCGATTGATATTGATGAGGATGATATGCGGCGCTGGTACTGGTTTGGAGGTTATGTGCGAGGTTTAGCTGATCGGCTGTATGATGAGGGTGTTGTCACCCATCGATTACACTGGTCCGGTGAACAAGGCGATCCCGAGTTGAGCAAGTATCCGCATTTCGAGATTTACCTACCC
>NZ_JBFGYC010000711.1:0-1605 GCF_041587635.1 Pontibacterium sp.
ATGCCGAACATGGCGACCATGTTGGGCTACGTTGCCACCGATGCTGAAGTTGATCAGGTGTTGCTGCAGTCTTTACTGACAGCATCGACGGATCAGTCTTTTAACCGCATCACCGTGGACAGTGATACGTCGACTAACGATTCCTGCATTCTGGTTGCAACCGGTGCATCGGGTGTGAAGGTTGATGCTGAAAACGCGGAGCTTCTGGCTCAGTTTACTGAGGTATTGAACCGTGTCATGCGCGATCTGGCTCATGCCATTGTGCGTGACGGAGAAGGCGCAACTAAGTTCGTTACAATCCAGGTGGATAGCGCTGCGAGTCAGCAGGAAGCGCTGGCGGTTGCTTATGACATCGCTCACTCCCCGTTGGTGAAAACCGCACTGTATGCGTCTGACCCTAACTGGGGACGTATTCTGGCGGTCGTTGGACGTGCCGGTGTAGAAAACCTGAATCTGGATGCCTTGCAGATCTATCTGGGCGATGTGTGTATCGTTGAAAACGGTGGCCGTGCGGCAAGTTATACCGAAGAAGCGGGGCAGGCGGTGATGGATCAGGAAGAGATTGGTATCCGTGTGGTACTGAACCGTGGTGACGTTGTGGAGACTGTCTGGACAACAGATCTGTCCCAGGAATATGTCAGCATCAACGCCGATTACCGCTCCTGATATGACCAAGCTGATTCACGTTGCCGCTGCTGTCATTCTGAATTCGCAACGGCAGATACTGCTGGCGCGCCGTCCTGTGGATAAACATCAGGGCGGCCTCTGGGAGTTCCCCGGTGGAAAAGTCGAGCCGAATGAACCGGTCGTGGATGCACTGGCGCGTGAACTGGATGAAGAGTTAGGTATTCAGATCAACGCTGCGCGTCCGTTAATTCAGATACCGCATCATTATCCGGACAAATCTGTGTTGCTGGATGTGTATGAGGTAGATGCCTTTGAGGGCGCGCCATACGGTCGTGAAGGCCAGCCGGTTGAGTGGGTTGATCGTTCAGCCTTGGTCGACTACCCATTTCCCGCAGCGAATACGCCGATTGTCGCGGCAGCCTTGTTGCCGTCACGGTTGATGATTACTGGTGCGGCAGTCACTCCAGCTGAATATCTGGAAAAGCTGGAGCAGGGCATCAAGCGGGGTGCGGAAGGTGTGATGTTGCGTGCAAAACAGCTCACTGATTCTGATTTTTTGCAGCTTGCTGCTCAGTTTCAGAACACCTGCCAGGATCGTGGCGTATTTCTGACGCTGAACAGTTCGGTTGAGCTGGCAAACGAGCTTAAAGCGGATGCTTTGCATCTGAGCAGTGCACGCTTGTTGGCTCTGGAGTCTCGGGATCAGTTCGGCGGACGCTGGCTGAGTGCTTCATGTCATTGTGAAGAAGAGTTGGCTAAGGCACAGGCATTGGACTTGGATTATGTCACGCTGTCGCCAGTGGCAGCGACCCGCTCGCATCCTGATACGCCTCCAATGGGCTGGGATATGTTTCAGCGTTTAGTTTCAGAGGTCACTCTGCCGGTCTATGCGTTGGGCGGGATGGAAGATGGCACCCTGCCACAGGCATGGGATGCCGGTGCGCAGGGTATTGCAGCGATCAGTGCATGGTGGGGGTA
>NZ_JBFGYC010000712.1:0-1584 GCF_041587635.1 Pontibacterium sp.
TTACAGGGCGTGATCGCCCACGAATTCAGTCATATCCTCAACGGTGATATGCGCCTGAACATGCGCCTGGTTGCCGTGTTGCATGGTATCGAGTTTATCGGTGATACGGGTGACGTTATGTTGCGTGTCCGGACGAGCCGTTCAGGTGGGGCGCAGGTATTCATGTTAGGTGGCGCGCTTTGGCTGATCGGTTTTTTCGGCACATTATTTGGCAATATGATCCGCTCGGCGGTGAGTCGGCAGCGGGAGTTTCTGGCTGATGCCTCAGCTGTACAGTTTACCCGTAATCCTCAGGGCATCGCCGATGCACTCAAAGTGATTGGCGGCTATACCGCAGGTACAGAGATATTTAGTTCAGCAAGGGGTGAGGTCAGTCACATCTTCTTTGGTCAGGCTCTGAGTCGGTTGGGCGGGATGTTTGATACCCATCCGCCGGTCATGGATCGTATTTTGCGTATTCAGCCAGAGTGGGATGGGTCCTACATTTTGACTCGATTAAAGCACCAGGAAGAGCAGGATGGCACGACGGAGGCCAAGAAAGCGCAGCTGGCAAAAGCGGTTGCGCTGGGTGCCGCGCTGAACGGCGAGTTTCTTGATCCCGCTGAGTTGTTAATGCAGGGCAATATTACCAGTGTGCAGGAAGGACTCAGTCACATACCGGATTCGCTTAAGGAGCAGGCGCATGATCCATTGGGCGCCACCGCGCTGATGTTTGGGTTGCTGTTTAGTGATGATGAAACCGTCTACCAGAAGCAGCGCGGTTATCTGAAGCAGAGCCCGACACCGGGTTTGCTAGTGCTTATCGACAAGCAGACGCCCGAGCTTGAGCAGCTGTCCCGTGCGTTGTATCTGCCACTGCTTGAGCTGAGTATGCCAGCGCTGAAGTGTTTATCGCAGGAACAGTACACGCTGTTTAAGCAGCGACTTTTGCTACTGATCAGGGCTGATGAAGAGGTCGACCTGTTTGAGTGGTGCTTGTATCAGGAGTTGCAGCATTACCTCGATCCCGAATTTGGCAAAGTCCGCACCCATCGACCCAAATACCGTGAAATTAAGCAGTTGTCGGATGCTTATCGTCTGGTGTTATCGGTACTGGTCTATGAAGGGCATGATGATCCACAGGAGATCGATAAGGCCTTTAATCGGGGGATCGGCAGTGCGGGGTTATACAATCTGAAGATTCAGCCACAGGATGCCTGTGATCTGCAGGATTTCAGGGCGGCGGTGAAAGAGCTGGCCTATGCCTATCCGCACTTAAAGCCACGTATGTTGATGGGCTTTGTGAATGCAGTGAAACAGGATGGTGTCATTACAGTGATTGAGCGCGAAATGGTGCGCAGTATTGCTGCCGTGATGGATAGCCCGATTCCCAAACTGGATGATTAATCGGGAAGGATTGAGTTTGAACGGTAGAACCCACCCTCACCTGTAGGGGAACGTTGGTGAGGGTGGGGTAGAACATCTAAGGCAAAAACCTCATGTGGCTAATCAGATGTTGATAAAGCCCAGTGCATTGAGGAAAACCACCACAATGGCGACGGGGGTGATAAAGCGCATCACGAACTGCCAAGCCATGAACAGCAA
>NZ_JBFGYC010000713.1:0-1582 GCF_041587635.1 Pontibacterium sp.
CCCAGTAGTCTTCATGCACCCGCACCAAACCTTCTGCATCCAGCTCGATACGACTGGTACCGTCAAAACTAAAGGTGCCGGTTCGCTTACTGCTGGCCGTAAACGTCCAGTATAAGAAACCACCCCGCATAGCGTCATTGGCAATCGGGGCCACCTGATGAACGCAAAAACACACGCCATTAAGCCGTGTAAACATGTCCCGCATGACTGTCCGAAAGCGCTCTTGTCCTTCGATCCGGTGAAACGGGTCAATGAAGCAGATCTGCGGACTGGTGAGCGCAACTAAAGCCGGTAATGATTCAACCGTGAGGGATTCCAGTACATCGGCATAACGCCTCAGATAAGTTTCGCTGTCTGGTGCTGACGCAAGAGAGAACCTCTTTGACGGGGATTGCTCTACAGACATAATCGCTACTTTCCTGTGCGGGTGGCTTTTTCGACCAGTTTAAAATACCAGCTGTACGGCAAAATGCGCAGCAATTTTAACCAGTACACAAACCGCTTAGGGAAAGTAATTTCGAAACCTTCACGCTGCAACCCACTGATGACCTCTTTTGCTGCGTCTTCTGGCTCCATCAATGCAGGCATGCTAAACGTGTTTTTATCGGTGAGTGGCGTGCGAACAAATCCCGGACAGATCACTTGCAACTTCACATTGCTCCCAGCCAGATCAAGCCGCAGTGCTTCACATAAATTAATCAGAGCAGCCTTGCTGGCACCGTATGCAGCCGCCGTCGGCAATCCACGATAACCTGCAACCGATGCCATTATCGCAATCTGCCCGAAATCTTGAGCGATAAAATGCTTAAGAACAGGCTCAAGACAGTTAAGAGTGCCATTAAGATTGGTATTGAGTAACTGGATGCTGCGCTGCGCGGTGAGGTCGCTCGCAGGAAACGGATCATGCGTGCCAGCGTTCAGTATGACAAGGTCTGGCCAGCTATCGGTTTTTTGCCAATATTCAGTCAGTGCTCGGATCTGGGTGTCGTCGCAAATATCGAGAGACATTGGAGTGATTGACCCGCGACTTGGCCCGAGATCAGACGCTAACCGAATGAGGTCTGCATCAGACCGGGCCGACGCATAAACATCGACGCCACCATAACAAAGCCCTGCGGCAATAGCGGCACCAATACCGCGCCCCGCGCCAGTTACCCAAGCTCGCGTCCATGGCAACAGTGTATGAGATGACTGAGCTGAAATATGTGTATTCATAACACTCGCTTGTACGGCGATACCTGCAAATGGATCAGTCAGAGTATAAATAAGGGATTGATATTGGCCGTCAAGACAGGATAACCCCTGTCATCCTCCAACTCGGTATACAGGTTGGAACTCGGCGTCATATTTTTCAGGTCCGCCGATAGCGGCCAGCACCAGATTCTATGCTCTGTAATGGGGGTTACAGCCATAGCGTGAGGTTTAGCTGCCCATAAAACGTTGGTTCCAAGTTCGACTTTTTCAGCTAAAGATCCAGTTATACGATACGGTGACATTTCTGATAACGCACCTTTCATAGGCGACGCGTGGTCAACTAACATCAACAGCACAATGAGCCGCCGATACTTAACAATGATTCCTA
>NZ_JBFGYC010000714.1:0-1570 GCF_041587635.1 Pontibacterium sp.
ATCAGCTTGTTGGATTTGCGGATTACTGGCATCTTGTTGTCCTGAATAGCTTGCGTAGCAGCAATAACTGAACGCAACCTACTGTTATCACTCAAATAAAAGATGCGTAATAATACGCGCTTTAACAGGCTAAAAACAGTCCAAAGGGCGCATGAACCGGCGATTTTGCCTTGCTTTGAGATGTACGTTTGAGTGATAGCCCAAAAAACTGAACAATCTGAAGCGCCTGCATATACAGCGTGACTGTCGCATATCGTTTGATATTTCTTGAGGCAATGATGATTCAGCGGCCCTTGGCAAAACAAGATAGGTATTGCGCCAAGGATTGTTGCGCGTTGTGTCGAGTAAGTTTCATGGATTGGTGCGGCTTGCCGAACAAACCATAATCAGCGGTTATAAAGGTGCGATCGCGTCCATTCATCCTCCCTGGACTTTGAGCGTGTAGGGAATAACCAGAAGGATAATCAGTCTTCATGAAGTCGTTCAAATGGATCTATGAGCATGTCCAGACCCATCTTTCCGGACAAGATATAGAAGCCTTGTTGCCGAAGCCTCTGACCGTAGCTCAATTGTCTGAGGTACCAGACGATCGTTTGTTTTCTGATATGACGCGGCGCGTATTTCGTGCCGGGCTTAAACATTCGCTGGTGGATAGTAAATGGCCTGAGTTTGAAAAAGCATTTTTTGGCTTTGATCCCGTGAAAATTAGTTTGATGAGTGATGAGCAGCTTGAAAACCTTATGCAGAATGACAAGTTGATCCGTCATTGGGGGAAAATTAAAGCGGCACGGGTAAATGCCTTTATGGTGAGCAGTATTGCTGAAAAAGAGGGCAGTTTTGCTCGCTTCATCGCAAACTGGCCGTCTGAGGATATTATTTCACTGTGGGCTTTTTTGAAAAAAGAGGGCGCTCAGCTCGGAGGGAACTCAGGGGCCTCTTTCTTAAGGATGGTTGGCAAGGATACGTTCTTGTTGTCCGATGACGTTGTGGCCGCATTAAAAGCGCAAGGTATTGTTGATAAAAAGCCGACCGCAAAGCGTGATTTGTTGATCGTTCAGGATGCTTTTAATCAGTGGCAGCAAGAGTCGGGCCGGCCTATGTGTCAAATCAGCCGCTTATTATCGTATACCGTGGGCTGGTAACGCTTGAATGTGAAGTGGAGATAAGAAGGCCACTGGATAGTCAGCGGCCTTTGGGTATGTGATCGTTACCTGAATAACAGGAAGTCCATCAGCTTTCTGTCAGCAAAGGCGCGGCTCAGTGTGTCGCCCACCAGTGTGTTGAACAGTTCTTCGTTGTCGGCCGGAGTGGGGGTGTTTACAAACGGTTTAGTCGTATCCGTTTTGTATTTTCCGGTGTAATGCTGACCATTTTTCTCCACTTTAATCCGTAGCGTTGTTTGGGCGCTGACTTCCTGAAGTAGGTTCTTCATCTTGGCGTTGTAGGTCAGTTCATCCAGATATACGGTCATGGTGAATTCGCCCGGTTGGAACTGTTTAATGCCCATGTCCTCCAGTGCATGCTCAACAGCATGTTCGAGCTGTTCTTGTGCATCGATTAGCGACAGCGG
>NZ_JBFGYC010000715.1:0-1569 GCF_041587635.1 Pontibacterium sp.
CGCCGAAGGGATCTTCAAATACGTCCCAGCCCTGCTCATCCAATGAGTCATAGTTGTAATCAGGCAGGTTACCTTGCTCCTCGCCTTTAAATCCGGTCAGGTTATCAGCCTTCTTATCTGCCTGAGCATGACTTCCGGCCAGAATGAAAAGCGTCATCAAACCGAACGAAAGCAGTCGTTTCAACAATGATGTGACACCTGATCGCATGATAGCCACCTTTAAACGTTTATTAGCGCGCTTCAACTTTTTAGTGAGCACTCACTATACCACTGATTGACAGTTGGGCACCTTATCCGAATTGTTGTAGACCTCGTCCAACAGGTCATACACCTTTTCAGCATTGTGGCGCCATGTAAATTCTTTCACCATACGCTCGCGGGCGGCTCGGCCCAACCGTTCCCTGAGCTCTTTATCTTCAACCAACCTTGTGAGTGCCTGAGTCATAGCCTCGCCATCACCCGGAGGAAATAACAACCCCTCCTCTCCATCAACCAGCATCTCTTTCACAGGCTCAGTTCCCAACGATAATACGGCCGTTTCCATTGCCATATATTCGAACATTTTGAGGGGTGAGCAATAATACGCAGAGTTTTGCAGCACGGTAATATCCATTGCCGCCAGGTACTTATCGATCTCATTACTCGGCACAAAACCTGCGAAGGTCACGTAATCTTTTATATCTGACTGATTCGCCCGTGCGACGCTTTCTTCAGATTCAGGTTTTACCTGCCCAACCAGTAACAGACGTACCTTGTAGCCTTGCTTAACCAAATAAGAGAAGCTGTCAAACAGCATATCCATACGATGCCAAGGAGCAAAGCTACCCACGAAGCCAATAACAACCTCGTCTTCGCCAATTCCTAACTCCGCTCTGACAGGAGAACCGGACATATGCGGGTCAAACTGCTCCACAGTGACACCATTCGGAATGGAGTGAATCGGTAGCCCTTTGGTCGATTCAACCCTGTATTCCTCAGTGAGCACGTTGCTCACCGCAAACCCGCCATCGCATAAGGAAAGTGCCCGGGTAGAACTGAAAAAATGCTCAGCGCCCGGGACCCGCAGGTAGTTCGCTTCACGCTCTTCGTGATCGGGGGAGTTGATCTCCAGTACCACGGGGATATTTAGCGAACGACACGCCCATATAATTGAAAAGGTGTTGTAGTCAAAACGTGTCAGTACCAGATCCGGTTTCAACTCCTTTAGCTGTCGCCGCTCTTCAAGCATACGCTTGGATTGCACAAGAAACGCTTTGATATCCGATATATAAAATCGTGCAAGACGTGACTTAAGCCGATCAATGAAAGACGCTTTTTGACCTGGCACCCCGGTTTCGAGTGGTGGTGCCATGACCGTAAAATCAATCCCTTGTTCATCGCAAATCCCACCAAACTCTTCCGAGAATTTAGTAACGTGCACGTATGAACCATCACGCTCGAACTTCTGATAATGGGCATATACAACACGTTTCATTGCTTTATCCGTCACTTCCATATCCTTTATTCAACACCTGTAGCGACGCGCTTTAACGCCCAACCACGTAAACCCGCGGGCAACATATGGCCATA
>NZ_JBFGYC010000716.1:0-1567 GCF_041587635.1 Pontibacterium sp.
CAAATAATAACGATAACGAAGGCGAAGTAAATGTTTCAGCTATTCCACTTAACGCCAGGCAAAGGTGGCAGCCTGCAGCAACAGCTGAGAGAGCAGATCGCAACGGCGATACTCAACGGAAATATCCCGGTGGATGCTCCGCTCCCATCAAGTCGCAAGCTTGCGCAACAGCTTGATGTGGCGCGTAACACGGTGGTGTTGGCATACGAACACCTGCTTGATGACGGTTACTTAATTGCGCGCGAACGCAGTGGCTATTATGTGAATCCAGATATTCTGTCTGGACAGGTGACTCTGGCCGAGCAACCTGAATCTGATACCCGCGGTGAACCAACGCACCCCCCTATATGGAGTAAGCGTTTTAAGCTGAATCCAACCGATCAGACCAATATTTGTAAACCTCGCGATTGGCAAAAATACGAATACCCATTTATTTATGGTCAGTTCGATGCCTCGCTGTTTCCAACGGTGAACTGGCGCGAGTGCTGCCGTGATGCGGTGAGTGGCCCGTCTATCAGCGACTGGGCGGCAGACCGCTTTGATAATGATGATCCGCTGCTGGTGGAGCAGATTCGGACCCGTTTGCTGCCCCGTCGTGGTGTGTGGGCTTCGTCGGATCAGATTTTGGTGACGGTGGGCGCCCAGCAAGCACTCTATATCCTTGCGCAGCTGCTATTGGATAAACAGAGTACGATTGGTCTGGAAAACCCCGGCTATGTTGATATTCGCAACATCGCCAAGTTGAACCCGTCACAGGTGCGTCCAATTCCCGTCGATAAAGACGGCATGCTGGTGGACGATCGCCTGAAAGGGTGTGATCTGGTATTTACGACACCAAGTCATCAGTGTCCGACGACCGTGACGATGCCTATCGAGCGACGCTACGAGTTGCTTAAGCGGGCCGATGAAGATGATTTCGTGATCATTGAAGATGACTACGAGAGTGAAACCAACTTTAAGTCTAACCCGATTCCCGCATTGAAGAGTCTGGATAAAAACGACCGCGTGTTGTACATCGGGAGTTTGTCCAAAACGTTGGCGCCAGGCTTGCGTGTAGGTTATCTGGTGGGGCCTGCGGAGTTTATCCGTGAGGCAAGGGCGTTGCGTCGTTTGATGGTGCGGCATCCCGCTGCGAACAATCAGCGTTCAGTCGCCTTGTTCCTGGAGCGGGGTTATCACGACTCCCTGATCATGAACATTATGCGTAACTATCAGACGCGTTGGCGCGCAATGGATGAGGCGCTGACCCGGCACCTGCCGGAGTCCCATGATCAACCAACGTTCGGTGGCTCCTGTTATTGGGTAAAAGGCCCTGAGGGTCTGGATACTGATGAGCTGCAGAAGCGGGCGAAAGAGGAAAGTATCCTGATTGAGCCTGGGGCGATTCACTTCCTTCAAGAACCCGCACCGAAAAATTATTTCCGTTTAGGGTATTCCTCTATATCCACAGACCGGATCGAACCTGGCATTAAAAAGCTGGCTGAATTGATCCACTCTATGGTCTGATTTGTAACCAGTAAACACCCAAACGACCACCTGGATCAGGTGGTCGTTTTGTTTTGGTTCC
>NZ_JBFGYC010000717.1:0-1560 GCF_041587635.1 Pontibacterium sp.
CACAGGCGGTACCAGACGCACCCATGCGCCGTGCGCCATGACGCCTTTTGCCATTGCATGACCATCACCGGCCTGCGCAACAATTGAGAAGACCATTCCCGCGAACAACATAGCCATACTGCTTAACAGCTTAAACTTCATATTTCTCTCCCCAGATAGATACGTGCGCATCATAGCTGAGCCGCAACAAGCAAAGAAAGCACTCCGATGCGGCAGATTGTCGCGCCACACCGCATATAAGTACGAATATAGACTCAGGGCACGAATCCAGATTCATCTATTGCAAATGATAATGATTATCACTAATATCCACTCATACCCCTCACTTATGGAGCTAAATATGGCGTATATCATCGATGCCTGGCTGGACTGCCCACGCCCCTACCTGAAAGTCCTGAACAGTATTTCAGGTCGCGAAGTGCTCAAATTCGAATCGGGTGAACTCAATTACATGCTGGAAAATGGAGACATTTGCGTCGACGACCTGCGCACGACTAATCAACAAACACTGGAAGAGGTGGTTCGACAACTCGCGCTCTACAGCTGCCGAAAACAGATCCTGCAAACCGCACCCTCCTGACATTCAGACCGACTGTTCAACCCCAAACGACAGGCAAAAAAAACGGCGGGATAAACCGCCGTTTTTTTGTTATTCAATACCCTTAAAAAAGAAGCCCCCTTACGAGGGCTGAGCCAAGGGATTGGAAAACTGCTTTACAGGACCAAACGACGGATGTCGCTCAACAGGCTGTTCAGGTAGGTCAGGAATTTACCTGCATCACCGCCATTGATTGCGCGATGATCGTAAGACAAGCACAACGGCAACATCTTACGCGGTTCAAATTCCTTACCGTTCCAACGCGGTTCGATATCCGCCTTAGAAACACCCAGGATAGCCACTTCAGGCGCATTCACGATTGGGGTAAAACCTGTACCACCAATTCCGCCCAGGCTGGAGATGGTGAAGCACGCGCCCTGCATTTCGTTAGGCTTCAGCTTACGATCTTTCGCTTTACCGGCCAGCTCAATCGCTTCTTTGGACAGCTCATAGATGCTCTTCTTATCAGCATCTTTGATCACTGGAACCATCAGGCCATTTGGAGTATCAACTGCCATGCCAATGTTCACATACTTCTTGTAAACGATGTGTTCACCGTCTGCATGCAGAGACGCGTTGAACTTCGGATGCGCTTTCAACGCAATCGCGATCGCCTTGATCATGAACGGCAGCGGAGTCAGCTTAACGCCGGACTTAGCCGCTTCATCCTTCATAGACTTACGGAACTCTTCCAGTTCAGTAATATCAGCCTTATCAAACTGAGTCACGTGAGGGATGTTCAGCCAGCAGCGAGACATGTTATCGCGAGTTACTTTGGCGATCTTGGATAGCTTCTCAACTTCCACTTCACCAAACTTGCTGAAATCTACTTCCGGGATCGGCGGAATGCCGGATCCACCAGTTACTGCTGCAGCCGCAGGTTTCTCTGCCAGCTGTTTAAGCGCAGCTTTCACGTAGGTCTGAACGTCTTCTTTCAGGATACGGCCTTTTGGACCGGTACC
>NZ_JBFGYC010000718.1:0-1559 GCF_041587635.1 Pontibacterium sp.
ATTGCGATAATTTACAAATTATTCCTGCAACCTTTTCATCATCTCGTCACATTGACAGGAACAAAGCTCCATCTGCTTAAATATCAACCCGTTAGCCCACCTGGACTCACCGAACATTCATGCCGCATACGCAAAAAGTATGATCCCGAGATTGTCGACAACACTTAACTTTCGGGGGGATGATTTTAGGTAGAATTCGCCACGCCAATCAATAATCGTGACCTGTCGGTATACCACACAAGACGGAAAAATCCGCCACGTGGTGACAACAGATGAGGGCGTAACCGTGCTTGAAGCTTATCGTAAACATGTAGAAGAACGCGCCGCTGAAGGCGCGCCAGTAAAACCACTGAATGCTAATCAAACAGCCGCTCTGGCAAGCTACTGAAGAACCCGCCTGCTTACGAAGAAGCATTTACCCTGGACCTATTGGAAAATCATGTTCCTGCCGGTGTTGAGCAGACTGCGTATGTTAAAGCAGGCTTTCTGGCCGCTATCGCTAAAGGCGAGACAGCATCCCCACAGATTGATAATGTAAAAGCTGCAGAGCAACTGGGCACCATGCTCGGAGGTTACAACATCCAGCCTCTTATTGCTGCTCTGAATGTCGACGCTCTGGCTCCAACTGCGGTTAAATCACTGCCCCACACTCTGCTGATGCTTGATGCATACCATGACGTTAATGTGAACGTCTGAGGCGGGTAACGCACATGCGAAACAAGCTCTTAAATCATTGGCTAATGCTGAGCAGCCTGAAATTACTGAAAAGATCACTGTTTCCGTTTTCAAGGCAACCTGTGAAACTAACACTGACGACCTGCCACCAGCACCGTACGCATTACCCGTCCAGATATCCCACTGCATGCCAATGCAATGCTGAAGATGGCACCTGATGGAATCACTCCTGAGAAGCATGGTTCTTCAGGCCCGCTGAAGCAAATCGAAGAAGTTAAAGCGAAAGCCCCCTCTGAAGCATCCATAAATGATGTTGTAAGTACAGGCTCCTCGCGTAAGTCCGTAACCAACCCTGTTGGGTTTTCGCGATTTTAAGAGCTCAATACAGAACAATGCCAATTAAGAAAGTGAGCTGATCGACCAGGAGGCGCGGGGCATACTACTGACATACAACGTTATCCGAAGAGAGGCCAGTCAAGCGGCTTTGATAATTACTTCTCTGGTAGTTGATATAAATTTATCAGATACCAAATTTAAAGCTGTCTAACAGCGTATTGCTGTACAGGTAATAGTAGTGACTGGTGCACAAGCCGTATCAGGGACAGGGAGGCGATTGGCGAAGTTTTTATGGCCTGTAGGTTCAGAGAAAAACCCGGCTTACAATACTTTAAAACACCTTTGTTCAGAATGAGCAAACTAACCCACAAACAAAAAAGCCCTGAGTAATCAGGGCTTTTTGTTAGTCACGTTATCAGTGATTAGATACGTGCAGCTGGGATCGCCTGAGGAGCTACGCTCAGATCTTCGCTTGGTGGAGTGAAAGTAGTCAGGTTGATACCCTCAACGGCGTCTTTGTACTCTTCCAGAGTCGGGAAGCGACCCAG
>NZ_JBFGYC010000719.1:0-1523 GCF_041587635.1 Pontibacterium sp.
GAGCGCTACCCGCACAAACCCGATGTCGTAGTGAACGATTTCTCAGAATTCTGGGCGTTGATGCTCAGTTGCCGCCGTAAACACCATGAAAAACTCGCAACCGATGAATCGCAGTAATTGAAGGTGGAGACAGCTTAACTCCGCGCTGTCTCCATCATCAGTGCCACATAAGCTTTGCTTAGCAATCGCTAAAGTCGGGTGCCCGTTTTTCCAGAATCGCAGTAATCGCTTCCAACGACTCTGCGGATTGCAGGGCTTGCTTAAACTGCGCCATCTCCGCTTCAAGTGCCTCTGCCAACGTGCAATCTTGTGATGTTTTTAACAGCTGTTTACCGTTTAACAACGCCTTGGGCGGCATCTGTGTTAACGTTTGAGCGGCACTCAACGCACGCGCTAAGACCTCATCTGCAGGCAAAACCTCGTTCACAACCCCCAACTCACGGGCACGGTCTGCTCCGAAGACTTCTCCCATCACCACCAACTCAAAAGCCACCCGATGACCTAATGTCTGCGGTAACAACAGACTGGTTCCGCCCTCTGGCACTACCCCCAAACGGGTAAATGGCAGCTGAAACTTCGTCTCCGTCGCACCAAACACCAGATCACAATGCAGCAACATCGATGTACCAATGCCAATTGCCAAACCATCCACGGCCGCAATCACCGGCTTTTTCATTGTGGAAATGGCCTGTAGGAAATGCAGCGCAGCCGACAACTTTTCAGGTTCTGTCGTGGCCGTCAGAAAATCACCCAGGTCATTACCTGCGGTAAAACACCCGCCTTGCCCGGAGAGCACAACCACTCTCACCGCAGGGTTTTCATCGGCATCCAGCAACGCCTGAGTCAGTTCCTTATACATCAGGAAGCTCAACGCATTTTTCTTTTCAGGCCGGTTCATTTTGACCTGCAAAATACCGTCACCTGATTCAACCAATACGTACTCAGACATCATTGTAATCCTTCATTGATTCATTGGGAGTGGTTATCAGATTGCAGTCTGCATCGACTATATTCAACTCTCAATGGCAATGATGGTCGTTATGATGACCAATTCGGACATACCCATATGATTGAAGGCAGGTGCAGCTCTGTTCAACAACACGACGCCTAGAACTTATAATTCACCGACAGATTGATCACGTCCTGCGTTTCATAATGGGAGTTGTCCTGATCAACCCAGGTGTAACCTGCACTGGCTTCCCACTCGTTACCGATATTAGCGGTCAGGGTGACGGTTCCCAGCAAACGTTCCTCAGCGAAATTACCCCAGAAATGGGAGTTGCCGTCGATGTCATACTGTATAAATACATCCAAGGCTAAATCCGTCCCCGGTCGAACTGCCTGCCAGGTGCCGGTCCACTCTGCTGCCACACCGTATGCGAGGTCGTCAGGGATCAAACCCGCCTCTTTGGTGATGGAGTTCTGCGCGGCCAAATTACTCAGATCACCGTCGATATAGTCAGCTCCAAATTGTACCAAGATAACCTGTGAATCAATCCCCAACGGTAACGCTCCACCCAGCC
>NZ_JBFGYC010000720.1:0-1516 GCF_041587635.1 Pontibacterium sp.
CAACTCCGTTGCGGTCATAACACCGCCGTATTCCAGGATCAGCTCAGCGATGTCATTTCTTAACTGAGTGACGTCCTGGGTCTTACTCCATTTAGTCAACAACTTTTCCTGAATCTGTCGCACCTCACTGGACTCGATACTGGCCGCAGCACTCAGACTTACTCTTGTTGGCCAATACACATTGTGAAGCCCATGAGGAGGCTCGGCATCTAAACGCCCAAGATATTCATTCAGGAAGCGAAGACGAGACGGGTCGGTTGCTTTCGTCACTTTTGGCATGACATGGGAGAACAGACGGTCAACACTGGCCAGAGTCGTACTGTCTCCTTTGGCCAAGACAGGCAGTTGTTGCTCGTTACCCAGTAGGGTTATCAACTTTCCAATAGCGTCTGAAAGCTCTTTGCGGGTATTAATCCCCACACCTGCCATACGCACAAGTTCATTGCGAGGCAAGCTGATAAGCTCAGATACTGTGTTGATATTCAAACGGCTGAGTGTATCCAATGCCTGAACTGACAGTTCCAGCAAACCAACTTGGGTATTAAGCTCTGCTTCACTGATCGGGCAAGTCTTACTCTTTTTATCTGTGATCTGCGTCTGCTGGCTTGCCATATGAAAGACCATGCGCCAAGCACGCAGCATTTCACCCGCGCTGGCGAAACGCTCGCCGATATTACGTGCCAGAGCTTTCTGGAAAAAGTCCGCCATTGCATCACGCACGACAGGGTCAAACACACGGCGTTCAACTTCCAGTTCACCATCAATAAGGTTTGGCATCCCTTTAGAAGAAGCCCATCCTGGTAAGGCTCCTGCTGCCATTTCGTAAAGCGTCAACGCGCATGAAAAGCGTTCAGCATAATCATCCCAACGACGACGTCCGGCATCACGAATAAACGGATCCATGTAGGCAGCCGTACCCGCAGTGAAGTTATCGGTTGGGGTAGAGGAAAGTGAGAAATCAAACAGCACGAGGTGCAGTTGATTACCTTGCATCATCAAGCCAATGTTTTCTGGTTTGATATCCCGATGTGCTATCCCTTTTTCTTCCAAAAGGCAGAGTGCGCTCAGCAAGTCGTCGCCAAAACGTTCCAGCAACTCAAACTGAATTGCGCCATAGGTACGTATCCTTTGCGCTAAAGAACCTTCCGAAGCAAAGTCGAGTAATAATCCGGTATGGCCAAGTAGCTCCACTGTCTCATGATGTGCAATGATCGACTGGTGGCGTAGTTTTCTTAATGTATTGCCCTCACTACGCAATCGTTTATTCTGATCCGGCTCGGAGGATAATTTGAGTACACGTTCTGCATCCTCGTGCTTCACCAAAAAAACAACGGAACTTGCGCCTTTTCCAATTGGACGTATGACCTCTATTCCGCCTTCGAAGGTATCTCCCTTTCGAGCTTCCACTGGGTTTGAGCTTCGCTGCGTCTCAGGGCGTTCAATTTCATCTTCAACCTGATATAGGTGTTCAAAGAACTCATCCATGGAGCCGATACGGTTATCAGGATTGGGGTGC
>NZ_JBFGYC010000721.1:0-1514 GCF_041587635.1 Pontibacterium sp.
ACCCTGTATCCGAAACTGTTGTTTGGATGATAACAATATCTGTTTGGGCTGCTGCCGTTCGCTGGATGAAATCCTGCAGTGGCAGGGGGCTTCTGAAGAGCAACGTCAGGAATGGTTAAAAAGGGCGGAACAACGCCGGCAAGGTCGAGTTAACAAGACTCGATAGCGCCCGTTTCGAATCAAGATAACATCTGTACCCGGCGAGCTTGCTGCTGTAGCTGATACATCGAACGGTACAGCCCGGCATCGTTCTGCATCAACTCATTGTGTGTTCCTCTTTCCTCTATTCGCCCGTGTGATAACACCAGAATCTGATCTGCATGTTTAATCGTTGAAAGGCGATGGGCGACAATAATCATGGTGACTTTGCCGTGCAGTTCTCGCAGGGCGCGTTGAATGACTTGCTCAGTTTCACTATCCACATTGGCCGTGGCTTCATCCAGTAGCAAGATCTGGGGGGAGGCTGCGAGCGCTCGCGCGATCACCAGTTGCTGGCGCTGCCCCGTGGAAAGTCGAGTCCCGCCTTCACCCAAGCGTGTGTCGAGTCCATCCGGCAGCTGTCGGATGGTATCCGTCAGATGTGCCTGCTGTGCCGCTTGCAGCAGCTTGGCTTCCGGCAGGTTGCGTCCCATATCAATATTGTCCCGTAAGGAGCCTACGACAATAAACGGTTCCTGAGGGATAAGCCCAATACCCCGACGCAGGTTGTCGTGGCTGAAGCTCTCCAGTGGTTGCCCATCCAATCGGATGACCCCTTCGTGAGTGGGGTAGAAGTTCAGCAATACGCTGAGCAGGGTGCTTTTTCCGCTGCCAGTGTGGCCTACAACCGCGAAGAGTTCGCCGGGTTTAAGGTTAAAGCTAACATCGTGCAGCACCGGTTTGTCGGTTTGATAAGCGAAATTCAATGCTGAGACGGAGATATGGCCGTTTGTGATCTGAGCGGGAGAGTCATGATACTGCTGCTCGCCTTCCTCAATCAGTGTATGCACCCGATCACCGGCGACCATGGCCTGTTGATAAAGGTTAAAACGCTGGGTGACTTCCGCCAGAGGTTCGGTAAAACGCCCCAGATAGTTAAGAAATGCATACAGTACACCGACTTCCGCAACGCCTGCGGTGACCTGGAGGCCAAACATCCAGATGATCGCGACCAGCACCGAAACGCTGAGCAGGTCGATTGCTGGACGCAGCAGCAGGGCACTAACCTTGATGGTACGCATACGTGCGCGGTAATAGCCATCGTTGACCTGATCAAACTCTTCGATAAAGCGCGATTGTTGATTGCTGGCCTGCAATACTGACATCCCGGCAATGGATTCGCTGATGTTAGCGTTAATCTCTGAACGCAGGTGACGGCTTTGCTGAACCGCGGGGCCGCTGAATTTTTCGTAGAGGAAAATCACTCCCATCACGGTAGGAATGAGTAGGGCAGAAGCCAGCATCAGCTGCAGGTCCAGGAAGTTCACGATGCCATCATTGTTGAGATCCGGATCGCAGAAGTTACCAAAGCCGTC
>NZ_JBFGYC010000722.1:0-1501 GCF_041587635.1 Pontibacterium sp.
ATCTGATCAGTATTGATACCTTTATAGAGATCAGCCTGAACAGCACGACACTCTTCAAAGAATCGATCTGCGATTAGACGGCGGCGCATATAAATTTTTGCAGCTTCCTGCTGACTTGGTCGCATGTCGGCGAAATCTGATACGTCAGGAAACTCCGCCGTAGCGAAGTCCCCTTTCAGCAGCGCCCACATCCCAGACCAGTCTTCCTCAGCACCATCAAATGCTTTATAGCCAAATTTGGCCAACACACTGACATTGCTTTCAACTAATTTATCTGGAGATGGGATAATCATGATTAAACCCTCTTAATCACTCTACGCCGTAACCTACGCGCATGTCGTAGTTTGGCTCAACACCTTGTGGCAGTACGAAACCGATATCACCCAGACGGTCTTCCAACAGCTCCAGATATTCAGCCTGCAGCTCTTCAGGTGTTTTAACCTTCAGACCATACTCGTGGTAGATATCGAACATCTCGGACTTCTTGCCACCTTCAGAAGGACGGCCGTAGAAACCCAGACCAACCTGCATGAACTTAGCAATACGTTCCTGCATGAATTCACGGGTTTTCTCACCACCAAATTCGATGCAACGCTTGGATGCCCAAACGCCAAATGCCAGATGACCGTGTTCTTCTTTATGGATACGCACGTTTACACGCGCCCATGGCAGGTAAGAACACTCACGGTACTGGCCCAGGAATGCCACAGCCGCAGGGGTTACTACGGTTGAGAACAGGGCAACATCTTCCCAGCACTCGAACCAGGTAGACCAGTTTTCTTTACGGAAACCGTTGATCACATTGACTTTGCTTGAATCTGGATTTTCCGGATTTGATGCCAGCTCGTGCAGACGTGAATCAACATCAACGTCCAGATCACGCAGCAGGTTCCAGATGTAGTAGCCGTGACCCATCTCTTCCATGACTTTTTTGGAGAGACGGTACGCTTCTTCCGGGCGTGGCGCGAAGCGATGGTTTTCAGCTACACGCTGAGCACCGGCGTATTCAGAATCAGCCTGAAACGTCATCAGGTTGATCAGACACTCTTTATAGTGCTCTGGCAGTTTATCGCCCTTATCGTAAGTCTTCATAAACGGTTATCTCCGATTGTTCTGAGCAAAACGCACATTAACTAACTAACGCAAACCTAACAGCGCCGCTCTCCCAATCCTGCCCACCCAAAGTGACACAAAATTCGACGCCGGAATCAAAATTAGTGTATCATTCACTGCATGTCAACCATTTGTTGAGACCACCATTGCCCAGCAAGACACCACCTATTCAGTTGAAGGTGACAGCGGGACACACTAGAATTCCCTGTAAATTAAGGGCTTGCGGGATAATCATCCTGCCTGCAGTCAACAACAAATGATTTGCAGATTTTTTTGATGACAAAACTTCGCTGTATCGAAGAACTCGTAGAAGAGTTCAAAAACCAGCGCCCGATCCGCGGCGGCTCGCTAATCATTACAATTTATGGTGATGCGATCTCCCCGCGAG
>NZ_JBFGYC010000723.1:0-1488 GCF_041587635.1 Pontibacterium sp.
GTCATCCGCGGCATAAGATAGTCAGTGATCACCAAAGGAACAATACGATGACGGGCAAACTCTAATGCATCGGCGGGATTCCCAAATGTAATGACCTGCCATCCACTGCGCACCAGCATTCTCCGTAACGAACTTAGCACCCGAGCCTCATCATCGATTATCATCACAGTCTTTATCATTTCTAGCACCTCGCTCATCGCTGAAAACATAAATTTCCAACAACTGCTGATCAGTTTTTTCAAATGACTGCAGACGTCTTACTGTCTCATTCGTGAACCGGTGTCCTTCCGGCAACAGAAGTATCTCGTTATAGTTAAACAAACTTCTGGACAACTGCATTCCTGCACACAGCTGTTTTATCGATACCACCCGCTCATCCCTTCCCAGCACATCCAGTTGCAGACAGGGAAGTACATCGCTCAGCATGGCCACTACCCCGCTGTCATATTCCCGATCAGCATTCATCTCAAGTAGACGCAAAGCGCCATCCGAACTGCTACGCGTTTTACGCAGCCTACCGTGTACCGCAAGCACATAATCTCTTGCAATTGCGAGGATCCGGGAACCCACGGGAATACTTGCTTTTGAGAGCTGATCGGGTTGCCCCGTGCCGTCATACCGCTCATATTGATATTTGATGATCTCAGCGACATCTTGCAATCCCGTCGCAGGCGCCAGTGCAACATATGCTTGCATTGGGTGTTGTCGATAACCTCTAAGCTCCTCAGGAGTAAGCTCGTAAATCGGCTTTTTTAGCAGCCCTTCATCGCAACCCAAAAGCCCCAACTCGTACAACAAACCGGACAAATGAATCGCGCTGATCTCACGCTTTGTTAAGTTCATTCGTATCGCAACCAGCTTACAAACCTCGCCAACTTCGACAGCAATATGCCCACCAAGATACGGATTAAGACTAATCAGATTGTAAAAAACGCGAATCGTTGTCTTCAGATTGTCATTAATCTGGAGGTTTGCTTTATGCAACTTCCCCATGGCCAACCGAATCTGTTTAGTCCGCTGCTGAACCTTATCCTCTAATCCAGCATTCATATCCCTTAACAGGTTGTTTTGCTGCTCAACTTGCGCCAGAAGGCGTATATTTTCCGACTGCAACCGCGTCCGCTCAACGGTTTGATCGATGGTTAAGAGAAGGTCTTCGTTGTTCCAGGGTTTCTGTATATAACGATGTATCTGCCCTTCATTAACCGCCTGTATTGTGGATTCGATATCCGAATAGCCTGTCAGCAATATCCGCGCACAGTCAGGGTATCGACTGGCTACATCTGAAAGAAACTCAGCGCCACTCACTTCCGGCATACGCATATCAGAAACAACGATATCAACCAGTTCATTCTCAAGTAAAAAAAGACCGTCCCTAGCACAACTCGCTGAGAAAAACTGGTATGACTCTCCACGCAACACGCGTTTTAAGGAACTAAGTACACTTGCTTCATCATCAACACACAGAATTTTTATCTTCTGGCCCAC
>NZ_JBFGYC010000724.1:0-1486 GCF_041587635.1 Pontibacterium sp.
AAGGGGTTATTTCAGCAGTCTCGCGATCCGTTTGCTGTCCGAAGAAGCTGTTGTCTCAAGCGAGGAGGCGCATTCTACAGACCTCAGTATGGGGGTCAACAGCCTTTGTTAAAAAACTTCAAAAAAACGTAAAAAAACCTTAAAACGGCTAAAAAACCATCAACCCTGATCAAATAACACACAAAACAAAGCATCAGACACAAAATAGGCGCCTGACGGCGCCCTTTTTAGGGTGCAAAATACATTAAACGGTCAGCAAACAATGTTTTTTCTTACCGACCTTAACCATAAAGTACGTACCGAACACGGATTGCTCTCCAACAAAGATCTCAGCAGCCTTCATATTGTCTTCCACGCCATATGCGGTGCCATTTACTACAACGGCGTTACGCTGCAGAGCATCCTTAATCTGCTTGCCTGAATTTGCCATACCCGCATCAACCAAAACTGTCGTCAGCGGAGTTTCAGCCAACTTCTCACCATAAGAGGCCTGAAGATTCATGGAAGGCAATCCATCCTGACTCAATTGTGCATAATCACTTTCGCTAAGATCAGCCAGATCACCGGAGAACAATGCCTGCGTGATTCGCTCCGCGGCTGCAAGCCCCTGATCACCATGGACCAGACACGTTACTTCACGCGCCAACACACCCTGAGCCTCAGGACGTCCCTGGCGCTCAGCATCTTCTGCTTCGATACGTTCGATCTCGCCAACAGGCAGGAAGGTAAAGTAACGCAAGAAACGATACACGTCCGCATCCGCTGTACCCAGCCAGAACTGATAGAACGCATATGGTGAGGTTTTTGCCGCATCCAGCCAGATTGTGCCGGATTCTGTTTTACCAAACTTGGTACCATCGGACTTAGTAATCAGCGGCAGTGTCAGGCCAAATACCTGATTACCATTTTTACGACGAGACAGTTCGATACCACCGGTGATGTTACCCCACTGATCAGAACCGCCGATCTGCAACGTTACGCCGTGCGCTTCATTGAGCTTCTGAAAGTCATACGACTGCAGGATCATGTAGGTGAATTCGGTAAAGGAGATACCCTCGCCTTCGCGATCGATACGCTGCTTAACCGATTCTTTTGCAATCATCTGGTTAACAGAAAAATGCTTACCTACGTCACGCAGAAAAGTCAGCACATCAACATTCTGGGTCCAGTCAAGATTGTTCACAACCTCTGCGCTGTTAGCGCCGGATTCGAAATCGATAAACTGGCTAACCTGTGCTTTGAGTTTCTCCACCCAGTTGGCAACCACATCGTCTGAGTTCAGCTTACGCTCCTGAGCTTTAAAGCTTGGATCACCGATCAGGCCCGTCGCACCACCCACCAAGGCATAAGGCTTATGGCCATATTCCTGAAAACGCTTGAGCGTTAGCAGTGGTACCAAACTGCCAATATGCAGGCTGTCAGCCGTCGGGTCAAAACCGCAATAGAGAGACACATTGCCTTCTGCCAGATGTTTTTCCAGTTCGTC
>NZ_JBFGYC010000725.1:0-1469 GCF_041587635.1 Pontibacterium sp.
GGTCACACAATCCAACGCATTGGCAAAACCTTCCGGACGCTGGCCCAAGCGGCTGATTGTCAGCTCCTCCACCTGCGGGGATACGCGGCGGTTAGGCGAGATCGCATCAAGAAAGCCCACTACGCCATGGCGTACATTATCCTGACGCAGCTGACCGGCGGCGTCGGAATAGCGTTGGCGAAGCTCAATAGTACTGTTCCAGCATGATCGGTCTAATACCGCCGCTTCAAGAAGAAACTGCTTCCCCACGCGATCACCATGCTGCTGTTTAAACAGCAGACTGACAAGGCCTCCCATGGAATAGCCCGCCAGATCAAAGTCCCACCAACCCAGGTGATCCACCAACGCATTCATGTCTGCCACCAGTTCCTGCGTCTTAAACGCATACTCCTTGCCATCAGGATATCGGGTATCACCCATACCACGCTGATCCGGCACCAGCACTTCACCCCAGTGGCTCAAAAACGCGGTGATCATCTCCCAGGTGTCAACACCGGCTACGCCTGCGCCATGCAATAGCACCAGTTTACGGGTGCTATCAAGATCAGGGTTCTTATATAGACGGTAGGTAATATGCTGGTCAGCAAGCTTCAGCTGACGGGTGGTTTTTGTGAACGGATGGTTCATTGTGTATTCATTCCTGAATGATCTTTTTAGAGCACCTTTTAATGTTACCTGATTAGCGTTATTAAGCGACTCGATTTGTCGCCTGCGCCCCGTTACAATGCCCGTTTACTCCACCACAGGTAGAATCAGCATTGAGTAATCGGCGTACCATTCCATACCTTGCCGACAGCAGTCTCTATTTCAATCGCATCCGCTCTCTGGGTAACGCGGTGTATCTGGACAGCGGCCGACCGCTTTGTCCATGGGGACGCTTTGACATTATTGCTGCCGCTCCTATCGAGCAGGTGCATTTCTCTGTCAGCCCGGCAACCGATACCAACCCGTTTGATCAGCTGCGTGAACTGAAATCACGCTACGCCTGTGCGCCCAAAGCCGATCCGGACCTGCCCTTTCAGGGTGGACTGCTGGGTCATTTCTCTTATGACCTCGGCCGCGCGCTGGAAGACCTGCCAGAATCTGCGCAAAAAGATACCGACTTTCCCGACATGGTCGTGGGTGTCTATCTGTGGGCAGTGGTTGTTGACCATGACTTGAAGCGCTGCACACTGGTGTCGACAGAAAGTGTCGACAATCTACTTTTAGATCAAATAGAACGTACGCTGCAGACCCCTTTGGAATCGGACAGCACCTTTGCGCTGACCGGAAAGTTCGGCTCAAACGTCAGCGAAGCGCAGTATCATAGCGCACTCAAAAAGATCGATGATTACATTCACGCCGGTGACTGTTATCAGGTGAACTTTGCGCAGCGCTTCAGCAGCACCTATGAAGGCGATCCTTGGGCAGCGTATCAGCAGTTACGCGAAGCGGCTCCCGTCCCGTACTCTGCTTATATAGAGAACGAA
>NZ_JBFGYC010000726.1:0-1458 GCF_041587635.1 Pontibacterium sp.
ATGCTGGACGGTCAGTCGATGATCACCCTGCACCCGGATCACATGATCTTTCACGATCTGATGCAGCTGTTCGAGGCCAGTGGGCATCGCATGAATGTGCGTTTGCAAACCCGCTTCTTTATTCCTGCACTGAAATTTGTCGAACGTGGACTGGGAGTATCGGTAGTCGATCCGCTATCTGCCTACAGCTATACCACCTACGCGCAGCCTGGAAAGGTCGTCTTCCGCCGTTTTCAGCCCGATGTGTTCCTGCGGATTGGTTTGATGTTCCCGGCAGATACGCCGGCATCGATGATCACCGTCGAGTTCGCCGAACTGCTACGTAAACGCATTGAAGATGTGGTTGATCATCCAGAGCAGATGCTGGCGTGGGGTGAGTAATCCTCTCTACTCACAGTTGACAGTGAAACGGCGGCGCTCTATGTTCAAACAACACGAAAACGACTACTCATTACATAAGTATTTGCTAAACATTTAGAATTGATCACTGAATCAACATGGCTAAGAAAAGCGAATTCAAAGGGCAGATCAGCGACGTAGACCTGCGTATGCTGCGTATCTACAAAGTGGTGGTCGAGTGCGGCGGCTTCTCTGCCGCCGAGGTTGAACTGAATATCAGCCGTGCCGCCATCAGCATCGCCATGTCAGATCTGGAAAGCCGTTTGGGATTTCGACTCTGCCAGCGCGGGCGTTCGGGGTTTTCGCTGACCGAAGAGGGTCAGCAGATCTACAACTACAGCCTGCAGTTGCTCTCATCAATCGAGGACTTTCGCACGCAGGTGAACACCCTGCACACGCAGCTAAAAGGTGAACTCAACATCGGCATCACCGATAACTTGGTCACCATGCCCAAGATGCTGATCACCAATGCTCTGTCCGAACTGAAACAGCAAGGCCCGGAAGTGATCATCAATATCCGTATGATCCCACCTAACGATATAGAACTGGGTGTGTTGGATGGCAGGCTGCATGTGGGCATTGTGCCTACGCTACGCGCGCTGGCGGGCCTGAACTATCATCCGCTATACGAAGAACGCTCTAAACTCTATTGCTCCCACAACCATCCATTGTTTGACGTTGACGACAGCGAAATAGATTTGAGTGCATGGGACGCGGTTGTCCCCGCGTATGCGCAAACCGCACTGATTAAAGCCTGCCACCAGCAACTCAAAGCCACCGCCACCGCCACCGACCGAGAAGGGATCGCTTTCTTGATCCTCACCGGTCAGTACCTCGGCTACCTGCCGGAACATCTCGCGCACCAGTGGGTCGCTGCTGGAAAAATGCGCGCCATCGATCCTGATAAACATCATTACGAAACCGACTTCTCCGTCATCACCCGCAAAGGTGCCCGCTCCAATCTCGTGTTAGAAACCTATCTTGAGCATCTGATGGGTGAAAGCTAAATGCAGTTTATTGTGTTGGGATTCGCTAACGCTCGTCCCATATATGGTCTCC
>NZ_JBFGYC010000727.1:0-1454 GCF_041587635.1 Pontibacterium sp.
CCACCCGACTGATCAGCGGCTATCGCGGCGGCAGTCTGATCGCCCTGACCAATTTTGTCGTCGTAAAACAGGAACATGCCCATGTCTGGGTTGAGATCTGGACCGATGAGCAAGGCTGGCAACGCGTAGATGCTAAGGATTTTGTCGCGCCACCTGAGCCAGAGCAACGTCTGGCGCAATCACCTGCAGCGGTAAAAGCCAAGCTGCGGAAAGAAGCACAAACGCCAAGCAGCAGCGACACCCCCTCAACCACTCAAGCGAACAGTAACGCGACAAAACCCGCAGATTCTAAAACAACTAAAGATAGATCTTCTGATAAAGGATGGCTGAGCCAACTCAATCTGGGCTTCGAAACATGGATGCTTAACTACAATCCGGACCGTCAGATCGAACTGATGAAGAAGGGTGGTTTGCACCACGTGGACTGGAAAAACCTGGCCGCACTCGCGGTGCTCGGACTGATCTTATTGGCGTTGATCTATGGTCTTCTATTGCAGATAGGGCAGCAGAAAAAGGACCCCGTACGCCGTAGTTTTGAGATGTTAAACAAGCAGATGCGCAAACGACAGCTTGAGTGCTCTGAGCAGGAATGTCCTTCTCAGTGGCTGCAGCGAATAGCCGCCTCTCAACCGACTTTTTACCCGGCACTGGAGCAAATCGTGGGTCAGTACATGACATTACGGTATGCGACCGGTACGGAACTTCAACCTAAACGGATTCAACAGTTTCAACGTGATGTTAAGCGTCTGATAGCGATGTTATAAACCATGAAAACATACCTCAAACACTGCCTTTTCCTTCTGTTACTGGCGCTGCCGCTACAGGCCCAGTCAGCCTCTGATTACCGGGCCATCATGACGGACCTGATCCAGCGGGGCGATCGACTTTCATCGGATTACCATCCGCAACAAGCTTTAGTATTCGGCAATCAGTATTCACAACTGTACTTCGGGCATTTCGAAGGACAAGGCCTCGAGTTTGCCGTAGGTCAGGCTGACAACGATGCAATGCTGGCTATTGAGATCCAATTCAGCCGCCTGATCAACGATGCAATGACTGGCCAGCCAACACCTGAAATTAAGGCCCAATGGCAGGCACTGAGACAACAGCTATCGTCAGCCCCACTGCTTGAAACCGGTGGTGCAAGCTTTACCGAGCTGGTCGTACAATCCTTGCTAATACTGTTGCGCGAAGGGATCGAAGCGCTGCTGGTGATCGCCGCCCTGATCGCTTATTTGCGCAAGGCGGGTGCCGCAGACCGGGTTTACCTGATCTGGCTGGGTTCACTGGCTGCACTCGGTGCCAGCGTACTGACCGCCATAGCACTGCATAAGCTGATTGAGAATAGCGGAGCAGCCCGTGAAACTCTGGAAGGGGTCACCATGCTGATCGCGGCAGTTCTGCTCAGCTATGTCAGTGTGTGGCTCTTTGCACGGCGGGAGATGCAGCAATGG
>NZ_JBFGYC010000728.1:0-1438 GCF_041587635.1 Pontibacterium sp.
AGCATGGACCCAGTGGAAAAACCGTATCTCGATAATGCTGAAGGTGCAGGGTTTGGCTACGACTGCATTGACGTTGAGCTGGGGCTTAAAGAGGGTCAGCGCCAGTCTGCATTGACGTATGTTGCACTGCATGTCGACCGGAGTATGAGGCCCTATCGATGGTACAAACAGCACGTCGTTCAAGGTGCACTCGAAGCAGGTCTGCCGGATGATTACCTTGCACTGATCCATGATGTTTCAGCCATTGATGACCCGGATGTCGAGCGTCACCTGCATGAAACCAGTATCTATCGGAGTGCATAACCACGATCTGCCTGCCAGTTGGCAGCAGCGAAAAAGCAGATCGTTAGTGTTGTCTGATCAGGTGAGTTGATAGATCAGCGTAGAGACAAAGCCGAACATAAACATGCAGGCAGAAACAGTGAGGTAAGCGAAGCCGAGCTTACGTAACAGAGGAAGGGTATTCGACAGTTTGTGTATTGTTGCTTTCATAATACAGCTCTTCAATGCTCCAAAGACGCGCCTGATGAAGTTGGCTAGCGTCGCTATTCAAAGAACTTAAGATTGTATGAAAAATGTACAGATTCGGCAATCGGAAGGAAGTACCATTTTGAATATTCATTCCAAATTATCGCTTAGACGAAAGCCTGTCTTCCTTCTTCGTTTCTTTCAAACTGCGGTAGTAAGGTATCTTGATTAACTGCTCTGCACCGATAAAACAGACAGAGACCAGCAGCATCAATATGACTATATTACGGTCCGCCAGTGATGGGTAAATTGTGGCGGGATCATCGGAAAATAGTGCATAGAGCGAAAGTCCAAGTATCAGCGCGCCAGCCGTGCCAATACGTTTTGCGACACGGACTTTCTTGGGTTCAGCAGGTTTTGTCATCATGGGCTCCGGTAGTAAGAATGCGGGCAAAGGATAGCATGAATCACAGATAAGAGGCCTTTTGCAGCAGGGTATACCTGCTGATGGGTTTCGACTAAGCTAAACGAAATTGGACGACCTGAAGGGCGAACATGAGCGATAACGTAATCGACCTGAATAGTAAGCGGGATGAAGCCAGACATCGACGTAAAGAGCGTAATCTGGATAAGATGCAGGAGCGTTTTGAAAACGCACTGCCGACCGAAGAGAAAGATTCGAAGAAAAAACTGCTGAATATCTTTAAGAAAGGCAAACCGAAGAAATAACGGTTTGCCTAAGCACACCTCTAATCAGAGTGTGTTTTCCAATGACTGTAACAGGTTATTTACCTTGTTGTACGTCTCTTCGTACTCCATGTCGCTGACCGAGTCGGCCACAATGCCGCCACCTGCCCAGCAATGAATCTTATTGTTTTCGCACAATAAGGTGCCAATGGTGATGCTGGTATCCAACTGTCCGCAAAAGCTGATGTAACCAATCGAACCGCAATAGACCGAGCGACGATGG
>NZ_JBFGYC010000729.1:0-1429 GCF_041587635.1 Pontibacterium sp.
CTGGCTGTACTACGTCGTGTAGAGGCCCGCGGGGCAATCGAGACAGCTCATCGTCTGAAGCAAACCGTTGGGCAGATATATCGCTATGGGGTCGCTACAGGCCGAGCACAGAGGGATATAACGCCCGATCTAAAGGGTGCGCTGTCGACTCCAATTAAAAAGCACTTTGCCGCAATTACAGAGCCCGCCCAAGTGGGGAGCTTGCTGAATATGATAGATGGGTATGTGGGCACAGAGACAGTACGTGCGGCTTTAAAATTAGCTCCATTGGTGTTTGTTCGCCCGAAGGAGCTACGCTATGCCGAGTGGCAAGAGATCGACCTAGAGGGGGCCGAGTGGCGTATTCCCGCAAAGAAAATGAAGATGAAAGTGGATCATATCGTTCCGCTAAGTCGTCAAGCGGTTGAGATATTGAAGGATCAGCAGCTATTAACGGGACAGTGGCAATACGTATTCCCTAGTGCAACAAGTCCGCGCCGCCCTATGAGTGATAACGCGATTTTGTCTGCCTTGCGCAGGATGGGGATAAGCAAGGAAGAGATGACCGGCCATGGTTTCCGAGCAATGGCTCGCACCATTCTTGATGAGGTGTTGGGGGAGAGAATCGAGCTGATTGAGCATCAGTCAGCGCATGCAGTTAAGGACAGTCTGGGTAGAGCGTATAACCGCACCACGCATTTACCGCAGCGTCGGGCCATGATGCAGCGCTGGGCGGATTATCTCGATAATCTGCGTACCAATGGTTCTGTTGTTTCGCTGTTTTCTCACGAAGTCCTTAAGCGTCAAGGAATGTAAATAATTATGAAATTCAAAACGGCCCTAACGGCAGAAGAGGCCGCGCTGTTAGCGGTTGATTTAGAACGATATCCTGATTTTAGTGCAGCGCACGAGGGCTTGCAGTTTGCGCATAAGCTGTCGTCTGTTGAGGATTGTACTATCGGCCCCGATCGGATGGCGTTAGTGATTGAAGAGTTGATGACCAGTATTCGAACAGCGAAAGAAATATATCGGGCACTGGTGGACGATATTGTGTTGGCTGACCCACTTTATCCGCCAATGGATAATAGGGTTACTTCACATTTAGTCATAGCATCGCGGGCACAATATTCAGAAGTAGAAGACTACATCGTGCCTGAAAAGTGCACAGTAACGAAGTCCAGCTTGGCAGCGTGGTTTTGGCAGCATGACCAAGATATCGCAAAGAAATTTGCGCCCACCATTACTGCTCAGAGTATTGATGTTGGGGGAGGAACGGCAGTTCAGGTAAGGAATGATCCAAATACTAAAAAACTAAATTCGCTATTAAGAACGGTAGCGGCGCTTTCTGATGTCGTTATTGATGGGCTCACAGGTGTCAAAAACAAGGATGCGGAAATGGTGTGTATTGTGTTTGATCAGAAGGGAAAAGAGTATCCAGTGTCAAAAAAAA
>NZ_JBFGYC010000730.1:0-1428 GCF_041587635.1 Pontibacterium sp.
CACCCAATGATTTACAGTACTCCAGTAAAGCAAGATGTCCCACATGCAACAAATCAAAAGTACCTACGGTATATACAATCATATGCTATTTAATTCCTCAAAAATAATTATCAGTACCGTTTTTTACAGGCAGTTTTACCAGTGCTAATACTGACTACAAAAGCTTCCAAGCATAAATGCCCGTAATTCCAAGCGTATAAAACGCAAGCAAAAAAACATTTCGCGGATTGCCAGAAAATTTGGGCGTTTTAATCTGAGACACATTGAGAGCGGCCAGCCCTAGAGCACTGACATAGAGGATCACTGTGAATATTTCACCAGGAAGAACACTTTCTAAAAGAAATATAGAAACCAGTAGGATGTTGTTGTTGTCCAGCGCCAACCCGGTGTATTTGGATTCGTCAGACAAGCCGAAGGTACTGAAGTAACTTAAGCGTATCGCACTGGCAGCGAGTACAATGAAAGCGGCTGGCAAAAATATAGGGTCGAACGCTCCATAACTAAGCAAAAGGATCGCCGGGGCGACACCATAGCTAACAATGTCTATGAGCAGATCGAGTTGACCACCAAAAATTCGGTCACTGCCTGTACGCCCCTTCATTCTTCGCGCAACCAGACCATCGGCCCAGTCAAAGGCAACTGCCCAGATCATGCCAATCATTGCTGCGTAGTAAACGCCAATAATACTGAAATAGATCGCCAATATTGTGCAAGCTAAGCCGGCAAGTGAACACACATTAGGGAGGTCTTTCACATAGGAAATAATGGCAGGTTGTAACTCTTGAGTTTCTTCAATGCCGGTAGTCATGGAGCTCCTAAAAGGAATAAGTACAAATCAAGAACGCACCTACATCACGCTAAAAAATATCACGCGCAGCATCTCGCTGCTCAAAAGCACAGAGATACGTTAAAAGACTGGCTATTCTCATTAAGCTTGAGAAGCACAAACGGTAGGTACTATGAATCGACTCTATTTGCTTACATGCAAATTTAGAGTCGCTATAAGGAGGATAGAGGCGTGTTGGCCAGTAGGCTCGATACAGGAAAAGACTAACTACGCCACTATACGCTCTATTTAGTCAGGCGCACAGCGGTTAAATTTTTAATTTGTATCGTCTCGTACAGCTTAGGTTTTCTTGTCAGTTGAAAGCTATTTTGGCGATATAGTGTTCGCCGATTAAAGGTATCCGTTAATCTGGGGAAGTTCAGTCTATGCACGACTAGCCTGAGAGACTTCTTTGGGTCGAAAAAGTCCACCTTGATGCGACGAACTAAACCTGCACTGATCTATAAACGAACTCAGAATGTCAGTGTTGTGGTTCAATTGCTCCTGGGACATACCAAGCTAGAAAGCACCGTTCACTATCTGAGAATTGATGTAGATGAAGTTCTGGAGATAGCAGAACAGAGGGAAGTCTGACGCAAAGG
>NZ_JBFGYC010000731.1:0-1413 GCF_041587635.1 Pontibacterium sp.
CACAAAGTACAACCCGAAGAGCTTCCCCAACTGCATCAGACCCTGGCCAAAGAACTGCACACACTGAATCACAGTGATGAGGCTCTGGAACAACTCGGGCAGAATGTAGATAAACACTATGCGTTGTTTCTAAAAGAAGCGGAAAAACTCAGTGTCAGCCGTAGCAAAGCCGCGCGTAAGCTGAATAAAGCGGTCGACGAACAGCTGCATAATCTCGGAATGCTGGCGGCCAACTTCCAGGTTCAACTCACGCCCAACGAAACAGGCCAGACAAACGCACATGGACTCGAAGAGGTCGAATTCCTCATCAGCACCAATAAAGGCCAGCAAGCACGCCCTCTGGCTAAGATTGCATCCGGCGGTGAATTGTCGCGAATCAGCCTAGCTATACAGGTGATTACCGCCCAAACCTCCAGCACACCCACACTGATATTTGACGAAGTTGATGTGGGTATTGGCGGAGCCGTCGCAGAGGTAGTCGGCCGGTTGATGCGCCAACTGGGTGAACAGGCTCAGATTCTATGCGTCACACATCAGCCTCAAGTAGCCTCTCAAGGTCATCAGCACCTGTTTGTCAGCAAGAAGGCACGAAAACAACAGACCTTTACCCGTATAAACCGCCTCAGACGTGACGAACGTGTGCAGGAAGTCGCCCGCATGCTGGGGGGCATCGATATCACTGAACGATCTGTTGAACACGCCCGCGAGATGCTTGGTTTTAGCGCTTAACCGAAACATCAGGCACAAAAAAGCCGACCATTAGGTCGGCTTTTCAAATCCAATCACTGCGTTGAAAATTACTTGTCTTCGCAGCCTTCAGTACAAACACCGTACAGATACAATGTACGATCAGTCACGGTAAAGCCAAGGCTCTCTGCAATCTCGTGCTGACGACGTGTCAGCTCAGCATCAGAAAACTCGGCAACCTTGCCGCACTTCACACAGACTACGTGATCGTGCTGATCATCACGCGCCAGCTCAAATACTGAGTGACCACCTTCAAAGTGATGACGAGACACTAGACCCGCGGCTTCAAACTGAGTCAACACACGATAAACCGTGGCCAAACCCACGTCTTCACCCGATGTCATCAACAGCTTGTAGATATCTTCCGCGCTGAAGTGCACACCGGCATCCGCTTGCTCGAGGATCTGGTAAATTTTAACGCGTGGAAGCGTTACTTTTAGTCCGGCCTTACGCAGTTCCTGGTTTTCGATTGCCATAATAATTCTCTATGCTGTTCCTGACACGGAATGATACACTCGCTCCATTATCCGCATTTAATGACGAAAGTGGAAGACAGAAAGAAATGCAAAAAATTCTTGTTAGCGTTGCTTTTATAGCTTTGTTGTCAGGCTGTTCCGGATTCCCGGGTGTTTACAAGATTGATGTTCAGCAAGGTAACGTTGTCAC
>NZ_JBFGYC010000732.1:0-1406 GCF_041587635.1 Pontibacterium sp.
CTTCGCGGCAACATTGACGTGATTGCGGGTCCAGTTTCGGCGCTGGTCAGCAAACCTGATCTTGTGACGCTCAGCCCCTTTTTGCGGCGGCGCTTGTGGTGCAGGTGCCGCTTGCTTGGTTTGACGCGTGGCACTGGCCGATGGCTGGCGTACAGCGCCCCGGCGACGTTCATCCGTACGATTAGGCACCGGCTACCAGCCTCCCGCCTTTCAGAGTCAGGATACGGTTACGCATCCGGGAGATTAGGTTGAGGTCATGGCTGGCAATCAGCACGGTGGTCCCGTGACGATTAAATTCCATAAATAGGCGCATGATCTCTTCCGAGAGTGACGGGTCAAGGTTTCCCGTCGGTTCATCCGCCAACAGCAATTCAGGTTTATTCACAATTGCGCGGGCGATACCCACACGCTGCTGCTCACCGGTGGATAACATAACCGGGGTCATCTTCTCTTTGGTGAGCAGACCTACTTTATCCAATGCGGCACGTACACGGCGTGCGGCATCTTCCGGCGAGTAACCGGAGATCTCCAGCGGCAGCGCAATGTTGTCAAACACGGTACGATCAAACAGCAGCTGATGATTCTGAAACACCACACCGATCTTCCGGCGTAGATAAGGAATCTCACTGCTTTTCAGGCTGGAAAGGTCCTGATCACCGACAAAGACACTGCCCTGTGTTGGCCTTTCCATCAGCATGATCAGTTTCAGCAGAGTACTTTTACCCGCCCCAGAGTGCCCTGTGAGGAAGGCCATTTCCCCATGTTTCAGGTCAAAACTGATATCACTCAGGGCATCCTGCCCGGTGACAAAGCGTTTACCGACTCTATCGAAACGGATCATCCGTTGTACTCTTTTTTATTATTCTTCAAACAGTGCGTCGACGAACTCCGTGGAGTTGAACGGACGCAGATCATCGATCTGCTCGCCAACACCAATGAAGCGAATAGGCAGTCCCATCTGTTTCGCAATCGCAAAGATCACACCACCTTTCGCTGTTCCGTCCAGCTTGGTCAGTGTAATACCTGATACCCCAACGGAGTCTTTAAAGTGCTTAGCCTGACTCAGTGCGTTCTGACCGGTACCGGCATCCAGCACCAACATCACTTCATGAGGCGCGTCAGGCGAGAGCTTTTTCATCACGCGCACCACTTTTTCCAGCTCTTCCATCAGGTGATCTTTGTTTTGCAATCGACCTGCGGTATCCGCGATCAGCACATCAACATTTTTCGCCTGAGCAGACTGTAATGCGTCGAAAATAACGGACGCAGAATCCGCACCCGTATGCTGAGCGACCACTGGGACGTCGTTACGCTCACCCCAGACCTGCAGCTGTTCTACCGCCGCCGCACGGAATGTATCACCGGCTGCCAGCATCACAGACTTACCTTCACCCTGGAAGCGCTTA
>NZ_JBFGYC010000733.1:0-1400 GCF_041587635.1 Pontibacterium sp.
GTATCCCCATTTGCAGTATCACGCAGTGTATTCGCAATAGAGAGGTATTTGGTACAGCCGATATATCCCGCCATACGCAAATCCCGGCTAATGAAATTCATAGCAAAACGGGCATTTTCCTGAACTTTGGCCAACTCGTTTTGCATGCTATAAGTGACACGACTACCCACAAACATCTGGACGGTAGCAGCCACCAGCAACAAACCAATCACTAGAGCGATCATCAGCTCTATCAGAGACAGACCTTTCTGATATTTCATATGAATTCCATGGCGCTTGATCATATTTCCACACTCAACGCGATAACCTGAATATCCTTGCTGCTATCTTTAGCTTCTTCCTTGTTTTTATACCGGGAGTCATTCCACCAAACATATACAACCACCGGTTTGCTTTGATCATTACTATTTGTACAAAACTCAGCCAGATCGCTGACTGATCCTTTTTTATCGCTATCTTTGTCAGCAAGTGCCCGCGTAATACAGCCGCCCCCGCTGGCTTCTTGCTGTAGACGGTATTTCCAATTATTCAGGTCGTAGGTCGCCAGCTCTGCTGCTGTACAGACAGCGCTTTCACAGGACGTATCAATCTTGTTGATCAGATCATCGGACGCCGCTTCGAAATAATCGCCGTTCAACACACCCGTTTTATTTGCCCGCATCCGCCCGACAATGTCTTGAGTAGCAACCAAAACTTGGCTACGTATATAAGCATTCTGGTTCTGTTTAAGCCCCGTCACCTGAAGGCTGGCCATTCCCAACAGGCCCAGCGAGATCACCAGCAGTGCCACCAGCACCTCAATCAGGGTGTAACCGCGCTCAGCTTCCACTACCGCATACCGCATCATTCGCTTCTCCATCCCAGGCCCGGGCACGGCCAACCGCGTTCAGCTGCACGTATCGCACATCTGTTGCATTATCACCATCATCCACGACAAAACAGACGTTACTTGCCGAACTTAGTTCACCATCTCTCGTAAAGACTACGGTAGTCTGATCGGCAGGCAGAGTCAGTGATACGTTGGCATCAGACCCGGATTCCTGACGAATCGAATCACCATCTTCATCTTTCGACAGCCACTGGGTAACACGCCCACCGGAAGCGGAAACGGTAAAGGTCACAGTGACATCTCCACCCCGACGAATTGCTTCAGACCTCGCTTGTGCCAAACTGGCCACCAACCGGTTTTGAATCGTGTCCATTCGTCCAGTCTGTACAAACAAACCAAAATTCGGTACCGCAACGGTCATCAATATTGCGAGGATCGCCAACGTGATCATTAACTCGACCAGCGTAAATCCCCTGCCTTTTACCTTTTTAAAAACCACTCTGCCTTCCATATTCAGGGATAATCGCTCCATCAGGCTCTTCTGATTCATTTGTAATGCCACGTATGCTAA
>NZ_JBFGYC010000734.1:0-1399 GCF_041587635.1 Pontibacterium sp.
GTTTGTTGATGTTGCGTACTGTGGCAATGTCTTACGGAAAGACGGCTTTACCGCTTTTTGCAAAGTCTCTTGGTGTTATCCTCTGGTCCTACCCACAAAAAAATCACTCCATTTCCGCTTGGTTCATTGTTGCTTTAGAATCGCCATGGTTTGGCTGTCAGTGTAAAGTAATGTTCCCCTCAGGATCTCCTGCGAATAAATCACGAAAAAACTCTGATTTTGAGGATAATTGGTATTCGGGGACAGCCTTATTGGGTGGCAAATTGGTGTTTTTATTCGAAGTGCTTTGCTGCACAATGATGTGCTTACATCTAGTAAGAATTTCAATGCAACTAGTATTCAGGTGTGTGGGTAGTGTAGCTTGTGCGCCTTTTATGTATTGCGCAAGTTATTATCTAACATAAGGCAGCGCTATGCACTATCAAAACAGTTAGGGGGAATTCTAAAATTGAGGCCGAGGCTTCGATGTGATTTAGATTGGATTAATCGGTGTTTAAGAATTCAGTCGACATATTACGGTTCCGATTAGTAAATGTTATTGGAAGAGAGTCTTTGAGGTTTGATGTGTGACGGTTTTGGGTTAAGGTTTTGTTTTGAATATAACTACTTTCGTCATCATTGGGTGTGAATGTGATATTGGGTTGGTTGGATTTTTTCGTAGCGACTTTTCTGACGATAATCAGCTTTGTTAGATAAGGACGTATTGGTACTTGCGAGGTGGTAAAATGAAGGATGAAAACGTTGTGTGGCATCAGCATGAACTGAGCAAATTCGTACGTGCTAAACAGAAGAAGCAGAAACCATGCATCCTTTGGTTTACCGGATTAAGCGGTTCTGGAAAATCTACCATCGCTGGCGCGCTGGAGCAGCGACTCTATGATTTGGGCCATCACACTTATCTGCTTGATGGTGACAATGTACGCCATGGTTTAAATAAAGACCTGGGCTTTAGCGATGCTGATCGGGTAGAGAATATCCGACGGATTGGTGAGGTGTCCAAGCTGTTTTGTGATGCCGGGCTTCTGGTGATGTCTGCGTTTATTTCCCCTTTTCGGGAAGATCGTCAGATGGTGCGTGAGCTTGTAGAAGGGTCTGAGTTTGTCGAAGTGTTTATGGATACGCCGTTAGAAGAGTGTGAGCGTCGTGATCCTAAAGGTCTGTACAAGAAAGCACGCAGCGGTGAGATTCGTAACTTTACGGGTATCGATTCTACCTATGAGCGCCCGGAGTCGCCGGAGATTGTCCTTAATACCGCGTTGCAGAGCGTTGATGAAGCCGTGAACAAGATCATCGACTATCTGGAAACCCATCAGATCATTGCTGAGGGTTAACAGATGTCTCATAGCTCTGAACTTATAGCGACCGATATCGATGCGTACCTGAAGCAGCATGAGAACAA
>NZ_JBFGYC010000735.1:0-1395 GCF_041587635.1 Pontibacterium sp.
AGATCCGTCAGGGCATCGCATGTGTTAAGCACCAGAACATGTCCGGTTCCGACATGGGCGACGACCACAAAGAATACTTTGCAGGCGAGAACGCGCTGAAAGCTGGCGGTGCGAAAAACACCTCTAACCAGTTCAGCTAAGGGCTAGCTCGGTAAAAAGGCAGCCAAACGGCTGCCTTTTTTGTATCTGATCAGTCATTGGCACACGCCGATGCCTGATATAGCGATATCTTTGTAGCATTCAGATATGCGGTGCGTATTGAGGAATCTATAAAAGAATCGACTAGTCTTTTAGGTTAGAATTACCACCCGCTTGTGACTGCAACTGATTTAAGTGATTTAGATATGACTGATACACCTGCTTTTCTTCAAGATGCCAAAGATCTGTTAACCGAACAGGGCTTCACTACCAGCAACATCTGGTATCACGGGACCTCATCAGCACTGGTCGACTCAATCAACGAGCAGGGTTTAAAGCGCTCCGGTGATAAAGCTCTCAAGGCAGCTGCCAAACACACCATGGCAACTATCGGAAATCACTATACAGAAACGATTGAACCGGTATTCCTGACGCAGAGCAAGGAGCTCGCATATTACTGGGCAGGCCAGACTGTAAGAGATCGCAGTGTACGTATTGAGGGCGATGAGCAGCCGGTCGTATTCGCAGTAACACTTCCTGAAGATTTAAATAATCAGGTAAAACCCGATGTAGGTGCAGCAAGTCTGCTTTTGGTACAAGAGGGTGAACAATTTATGGCGCACTTGGCAGGTATCTACCAGGCAAATGGTTTTAATGCGCCGGAAATAGATTTGAGGAAAGCTGACCGCATGGCGTATCTGGATAAATTGGGTATGGCTTATTACGACGCGGATATCGCCACCTCCTGCGTCAGCATCATTACCGAATAATCTATCGCTCGAAAAACCACTGAAACATACTTGTTAATTCAGTGATTATTTTGATAAAGGGTGCTGCGGCACCCTTTTCTGTCTCCACTATTACGATCAGACCAAAATTTTCCGCCCGACTGCATAGCTTCTTCTTTGGGTAAAGACACCGACTGATGAGAGTAAGAGCTCTATAAAAAACAAAACGAGCACCCCTTCTCCCTACCAAAACTCTGTATAAAATCTATACCGTCAAGCTTAAAGAGATAACATTCATTCCCCGCAATCACCGTCATACATCCCGCTAACAAAACTGGCTCTATCCATACCTTTTCTGGCACATATTTTGTGCAGTCGCGTAATCAAAATATTTTTCAACAATATGTTCAGCTCCTTGCACTAAACCACCTTAACCTCAGTTTGAGATCCCTCATATCACTTAAACGTGAAGCCGAGCCCAAAGCACTAAATCACCACTAGCATCACTGTCAGCAGACCAGCTTTTGGC
>NZ_JBFGYC010000736.1:0-1376 GCF_041587635.1 Pontibacterium sp.
GATACCACACTGTACCGTAGGGCTTGAGTCCGTAATCAGGGTGCAACGTTTTTTCATCCAGCCATTGCTGTAAATCATCCATAAACGTACTCTGCACCTGTGGTGCGTCGGTGTCATTTACGAGAACCTCATCAGTTCCGTTGCTCACTTCTTGCTTGTCCATTTTCTTAGCCTTTCAGTTTGTCTGTTTCATTAGTTCGAAACGGTTGGCCTGACCGTTCCGATAAAACCAAACCGGCGTCCCGGTGTGGCTGAATGTCATAAGGTTCGCGAGACCTCTGTTACACAACACACCACAGAGACAGCTATGGTGATGTGGCTGCTAATACCTGCTCCTAGCAGCGGGAGCGTGTTTGCTCAGTGCACAACGTTATCGTTGACCCAATTCACCAGATCAGATCGACGGTACCGAATTGCTGATCGACCGATCCTGCAATAAGGTGGCAGGCCGTCGTTGCCAGCTGCTCGTCCTTTCTCCAAAGCACTCTTGGAGATGTTCAGGAATGCTGCTGCTTCTTCTGTTTTCAGTAAGGGCTCTAGCATTGGAGTTGAATCAGGCTGCTTCATTGACTTGTACCTTTTTCACAGACTGGTTGATGACATCCGTCACTACAGCATTAGCCGCAGTCAGTGTTTTATTGCTCAGGTGCCCGTAATGGCGATGAATACAGTGCGTAGAGCTCAATCCCATGAGACGAGATACCGAGAATTGGTCGATGCCATTCATTAATAAATGAGAGCAATAGGTGTGCCTGAGACAATGCGGAGTTACAGTGCCGTCATTAAGATCTGCGTCCACCATGATTTTCTTCCAGGCCTTCGCGGGGTAAGACATAGGGCGATCATCATTACGACCACGGAATACCAGTCCATCATGGCTATACTTCTGAGCTTGTTGTTCCAAAATGGCAGTAGCAGATGGGTTGAGAGTCACGAAGCGTGCCCCCGTCTTGGAATCCTCCAGATACAGGGTATTGCTGGCTGGATCCCAGTTTTCCAGTCGAGCGTTCAAGGCTTCGGAGATACGAAGTCCTAACGATGCAATGAACTCAAAGGCACGGTATACGTCTCCCTCGTGGCATCGACAGGCCACATGAAAACGGCCCAACTCTTCGTCGCTCAGGAAGCGTGTGCGCCCGTTCTTCGGGTTGTTCATTTTGATGCTGCCCATGAAGGAGGCGTTAATCCACTGTCGCTCCATTGCGTACTTTTCGAACGCTTTCAGCAGCGCAATATGGCGGTCTTGGGTGGACTTGCCAAGTTCCGTACGGGCAAGCTTTTCTAGGTAAGCCTGGATGTCTTGTTCCGTCAGAGCGTTAAGCTTCTTTTGCTCTTTAAAGAAAGGAATGAAGTGCTTTTCGATCTTGCTGTGGTCA
>NZ_JBFGYC010000737.1:0-1352 GCF_041587635.1 Pontibacterium sp.
CTCTCTGTTTATAGAACTGGCACGGTACTTGTATTAAGTAGAGTCAGCCATGATGGCGGAGCGTTGATGCCTTAGCGCAGTGTCCCGCCAGTCTGGCTAGATTTCCAGCCTTCCTTGATAGGGGGTCACAGGGGCTGGAGGAAATCTTGCCTGTCTTATCAATGTGACACATAGCACTCTAGGTTCGCCCCGGCTTATGTCGGGGCTTTTTTTTATCAAGTATCTGATTTTTCGCGTGTAAATTTCCTCATACCCTTATTCTGCACCCTCAACTAAGCTTAAGTAGCTTACAGCGAGCTGGATCTGATCTGATCCAAGTCTGGCGCACGGAACGTACAGCCTGCTAATTAACGAGAGGAGCCTGTGCTATGAATATGTCTGAATTCATCACTCTGGCGGAACAGCATCGTCTGCGTAACGTAAATTTCATTGAGTCCGGTTGTGGTCCAATGGTGATTCAAGTTGAATACGGCAAGGACAAAGAGGTTGCAAAGGATCTGATTAAAGATAATGAAGGTGGTGTGATTACCTGTAGAAGTGTGACCGAAGCCTATGACATTTGTCACCGGGCCGGTGTGCATCGTGCCAATCTGGTACAGGTAATTCCCCATGATGAGGCTTGCACAAACAGCTTTGCTGACTATCACAGTGAATCTATTCCGTTGAGGTTCTGATCCATATTGAACTCCCGGATGGAGACTGCTGTCTGTTTTCGGGAGTCATTTGAAAAATGTCTGAAGTTCTTTTTGTGACAGCAACCAGGGACGCGATATGCAGGAAAAGATAGACCATGCCATTGAGGTGATTGGTGGTGTGTTATACGGCAAGGAACGGCAGATTCGGCAGGCATTGACCTGTCTTTTTGCGCATGGGCACTTACTCATTGAAGACCTGCCGGGTATGGGTAAAACCACGTTGGCGCATGCTCTGGCGCAGGTGATGGGTCTGAACTATCAACGCGTACAGTTCACCAGCGATATGCTGCCCGCTGACCTGTTAGGTGTGACCGTGTTTGATGCGGGTAACAGTGAGTTTCGTTTTCATCGCGGGCCCGTGTTTACACAGCTGTTGTTAGCGGATGAGATTAACCGCACGACACCTAAAACCCAGAGTGCATTACTGGAGGCGATGGAGGAGCATCAGGTTTCTCTGGACGGCCAGACCTATCCATTACCCGACCCGTTTTTTGTTATTGCCACCCAAAACCCCCTGAGCCAATACGGGACCTTTCCTTTACCGGAGTCGCAGCTCGATCGTTTTCTGATGCGTATTGAGCTGGGCTACCCGGCCCATGAAGCTGAGCGGGAGCTGTTAAAAGGCGGGGATGTTCGGGGTCGCATTGGTGATCTGCC
>NZ_JBFGYC010000738.1:0-1337 GCF_041587635.1 Pontibacterium sp.
ACCAACTGGGAATTTTGGCGTTCTGTTGGCCTTTTTTTACACGTGGAAGTAGTGCCATGTAGAGTGCGATACCGATCATTAGGTAGGGGATAACCTGTTCCAGTTTCCCCGTTGACGACAGGTGTTGCAGAAAGCTCACGCCGAGACAGGTCGTGATCAATGCAAAGATCAGGGCGGGCCAGTTGCTTCGCAGATCGAGAAAGCCGGTGCGAAGATAGTGCAGGGATGACGTTAAGGTTCCAGCGGTATTTTGGAGCTTGTTGATTGCTATGGCATTGATGGGTGGAACGCCCGCCATGAGCAGTACAGGGACCATTAACATACCGCCACCACCGGCAATCGCATTCAGTATGCCGGTAAAGAATGAAGTAATAATTAGAATGATAAAGAGAGTCGTTGATATCTCCATATTGGGTTTCTCATATGAGTTACGTTCGGGGGTGAAACGGTGGGAGTTGCTCGGGACATGAGGGGATTGTGTAGCGAGGAAAAACCGCATCAACCTTCTTAAATATAAGCCAAAATAAGCACTTACGCCTTAAATCGGTTCACATTAGCCAAATAGAGAGTGGGTTTGCTCATCGGTTTTGGGTGCCGTTTTGTTCATTCTGAAATCATTTTGCCGCCTTAAAGTTGCGCTCAGAAATCGTGAACTGTGCATACGTTGCGCATTCAACAGGAGAGACTTTTATGAAAATCAATCAGAGTGGAAGGTTGCTTTTTGACTCAGATTTCAATGTCCATTTGGGCCGGAATTGCAGTACTGGAATGGCAGCAAAAGAGAGCGCGTTTATATCTCGTGTGCTTGTTTTCTTAACCTGAGTGAAAAATATAGCCCCCGGAGCTTATTACTCCGGGGGCTTTTCCGGCGGAAATCCGGTATTACCCTTTAGGTTTGCCGAGCACAATCGAAATGATCGCTGTAATACCTAACAAACCGCAGTAATAAATTGAGCCAACCAAGGCGAGCGGCGATATCTGGGCAATCGATGCCGCCAGCAGGACCTGTGCTCCGTAGGGGATGAACCCCTGTACGACGCAGGAGAAAATATCCATCAGGCTGGCGCTGCGTTTTGGATCAACGCCGTAACGGCTGGCAATATCCTTAGCCAACGAGCCACTCAATACAATCGCCACGGTATTGTTCGCTGTGGCCATGTTAGTCAGCGCCACGGCGGCACCAATACTGATCTCTCCAGAGCGTGGTGATGGTTCGGTGTTTTGTTTGCGGCGTGTCAGACGGTCAATGATACCCGCGATATATTCCAAGCCACCGTGTGCTTTCATCAGCGCACCCAGGCCACCAATCAACATGGAGAGAATCATAATCTCCTGCA
>NZ_JBFGYC010000739.1:0-1315 GCF_041587635.1 Pontibacterium sp.
CGAGCCTGATCAGCAGTGATGCCATTGGCGTATCATCACCACTGGATTCTCGCATCTGCATCACGCGGGACAGATCGGTATCGGATAAACGTCCGGCTGCGACAAGTGCTTCACCAAACGTATGTGTATCAACTACCGGTGAGGTCCCTTCAGATGAATCACTCATCCAGATATCCTCCGGTGTCAGGAGCTTTGAAATACAGGCAACAAACAACATACCGTCTTATAGCACTTACACCTGTATATAATTTGATCGACCTAACACCAATAATAGACCCAATTCTTCAGCTGCCTCCCTCAGCCAGCAAAAATGTTTTCGGAAATATTTAAAGCCCCCCGAATCTGATAGCATGCTGCGACCATTTCTCATCGCGAATTACAGGTTATGAACAAGGACATTCTTATCACGGGTTGCTCAACCGGTATCGGCTACGAAACCGCCCATCTGCTGCGCCTGGGTGGTTACCGCGTTTTCGCTACAGCACGCAAACCTGATGACGTTGAGCGCTTGAAAAAGGAAGGTTTTGAAGCACATATACTGGACTTGGACAGGACTGACTCAATCACACAGGCGCTCGATTGGGTATTGGAGCAAACCAACGGCAAGCTTTATGCTTTGTTTAACAACGGAGCTTACGGTCAGCCAGGTGCGGTAGAAGATTTAACCCGTGATGTCCTGCGTCAGCAGTTAGAAACTAACCTGCTCGGTTGGCATGAACTCACCTGTAAGGTCCTGCCCATCATGCGTAAACAAGGTTACGGACGAATCATTCAGAACAGCTCGGTATTGGGGCTCATTACACTGAAATATCGTGGGGCGTATAACTGCTCTAAGTTTGCCTTAGAAGGTTTGACCGATACCCTGCGTCAGGAGCTGCACGGCAGCAATATCTTCGTCTCGCTCGTCGAGCCCGGCCCGATCACCAGCCAATTTCGCGTCAATGCTTACAACGCATTTAAAAAGAACATTGATACGGAAAATAGTGCCCACAAAGAGGTCTATGCAGCGGTGAATAAGCGCCTGTCTAAACAGGATGTCGAGCGCGGAAACGATCCATTTACGCTGGAACCGGAGGCCGTTGTAAAGCGGGTAATACATGCACTGGAAAGCAAGCGTCCGAAAGAGCGCTATTACGTCACCTTCCCTACGTACCTGTTTGCTTACCTGCGCCGCTTTCTGTCTGTCCGCTGGCTTGACCGCATTCTGCGCCGGATATCGGATGATGAGAATAAGTAGAGCGCGCTGAACCGTTGATTTTTTTGACTGTCGGGAGCCGCCGTACTCGGCAAAGCCTATCCGGTCTGAATAAGTCTC
>NZ_JBFGYC010000740.1:0-1311 GCF_041587635.1 Pontibacterium sp.
AATATTTTTGTTTTTTCCTAACACGCACATTTTTTGTAATCTGAACTCAACAAAAACTCAGAAACCGGCTAACGATCCAGCACCTTCCCGTATTATTTCTGGAACTTCATCAACCAGATTTACCACCGTCGTAGCTTCCATACCGCAATAACCACCATCAATAACCAGGTCAACTTCATGCTGCAAAGTTTGTCGAATTTCATATGGATCCATCATCGGCTCAGATTCATCCGGCAATATAAGCGAAGTACTCATAATTGGCTCACCCAGTTCACGCATCAATTCAAGCGCTATTGGATTTTCCGGAATACGTAGACCAATAGTGCGCCGCTTCGGGTGCAGTAGTCGCCGCGGAACTTCTGTTGTTGCCTTTAATATAAAGGTATAAGCACCTGGCGTATGAGACTTCAAAATACGGTAGGCCTGGTTTCCCACTTTTGCGTAAGTACCAATTTCGCTGAGATCCCGACAAACCAGCGTAAAGTTATGCTTATCATCCAAACGCCGGATACGCTTAATTTTCTCAAGCGCATTTTTATCCCCCAAATGACAGCCTAATGCATAGGCACTATCGGTAGGATAGACAATGACACCACCACGATGAATGATCTCAACTGCCTGTTTAATCAGGCGTTGCTGAGGGTTTTCTGGATGTATTTGAAAAAACTGGCTCACAGCAGTTATCCACGTCTGTTATTTGTTGCCAGTTTAACGTGATATTGCTCAAGCCTGAAGCAACTTCGATAAAACGTGTCGGGACAAATCTTTTACTGGAGGGAATTTACCAACATCTGTCCAACCATGAGAAGGGGAATGAAAGTCACTGCCAGCAGAAACCATTATGTCCATTTTTCTTGCCAGTCTCTCAAGGTCAGCCTGATGATTGGGGGAAATTCCCGTGTATGAAACTTCAATAGCAGAACCACCACCTGCTACAAAATCATTAACGACTGCCCTGATTTTTGTAAAGGTCATTTTATATTTAGTCGGATGAGCTAACACTGCCTCTCCACCCGCTCCATTTATTACAGAGATCGCATCAGTAAATGAAGGCCAGTCCATTTTTACGTCACCGGCTTTCCCCGTCCCTAAATACTGTTTAAACGCAGCCTGTTCGCTATTCACTACACCCATATCAACCAACGATTTAGCTATATGGGGGCGTCCAACAATTGCACCGGCGGAATTTTCTTTCACCGCAGAAAATAGTGGCTCACGTGATACACCCTGCTTTACGAGGCGCTCACATATCTTATCGGCTCGCGCCTGCCTTAATACATCCAGATGCTCGAGATATCTGTTCAAATTCCG
>NZ_JBFGYC010000741.1:0-1307 GCF_041587635.1 Pontibacterium sp.
ATATCAAAAACCCGTTATCCAGTGGATCGTAAAGCTGCTCCTCTAAAGTGAACAGCATTGCCTTAATCGGGGCTTTTTACATTCCAGATAATCACACAATTTATTTGAAAGAGCAGGCTACATCTTTGAACCCACGCGGGTTTTCTTTCTGCCAGTTCCAGTGATCACGAATCATCTCTTCAATACCATATTCTGCTCGCCATTGAAGTTTTTCTTCACTGAATGTCGGATCAGCAAAGCAGGTAGCGATATCTCCAGTCCTGCGTGGAGCAATCTCATAAGGGATATCTTTTCCAGATATCTGTGCGAAAGTTTTCACTACATCCAGAACAGAATATCCCGTGCCTGTTCCCAGATTGTAAGCCACACATCCATGCCCAGGCATGAGTGCATCCAGCGCCTTCAGATGACCCGCAGACAGGTCCTGTACATGAATATAGTCACGCACCCCCGTACCATCCGCGGTATCGTAATCTGAACCAAAGACTTTCAACTGACGCAGCTGTCCTGCCGCAACTTGGGCAACATAGGGCATTAGATTGTTCGGGATACCTGAGGGATCTTCACCAATAAGACCACTTGGATGGGCGCCTACCGGGTTAAAGTAACGCAGCAGCGCAATCTCCCACTCATCATCTGATACAGCGATATCTCGCAGAATCTCTTCAATCATCAACTTCGACTGACCGTAAGGATTGGTCGCCGAGAGGGGCATGTTTTCAGTAATCGGTACGTGCTCGGGATTGCCATAGACCGTTGCAGACGAACTAAATACCAAACGTTTACAACCCGCCTTTCGCATCTCATCAAATAACGTTAACGACCCTTGTACGTTATTTTGATAATACTCAATCGGCATCTCTACCGATTCACCTACGGCCTTTAACCCCGCAAAATGAATCACCGAATCGATTTGAGCATCTTTAAGCGCTTTAGCCACTAATTTAGAATCACGGATATCACCCTCAATAAACTCCGGGCGCTGTCCACAAATTCGCTCAACCCTGTTAAACACTTCGACATTGCTGTTACATAGATTATCCAGCACCGTAACCCGATGACCTGCATCCAGCAGCTGCACCACAGTGTGACTTCCAATGTAACCGGCACCACCAGTAACGAGTATGTTCATGTAACGTTTACCTGCCTTAATACAGATTAATCTTGTATGTGATTATAGCGGTTAATGATCGCGCTTAGAAAACCCTTAAACCTTCCACACTTAGTCAATATCAGCCACTACCTGCAGGACTCGGTGAAACATATTATTTTTCATAGTACCTCTCCATCATTACAGCTCAGGAAAG
>NZ_JBFGYC010000742.1:0-1290 GCF_041587635.1 Pontibacterium sp.
GCACACATTGGTGTCATCGAAGAGATAGAGCGTCGAGGCTACGAGATTATTTGTATCGCTGGAAGCTCTATGGGGGCGCTGGTTGGTGGCGTGTATGCTGCAGGAGGTTTGGAGGCATATAGGGAGTGGGTTGTTGGTCTGACCAAATTTGAGATCTTCAGGCTGCTTGATCTGACTCTTACGCGCGGTGCCATACGAGGTGAGCGCTTGTTTCAACGGCTTAATGATATGGTGGGTGATCCTGCCATTGAAGATCTGCCGCTGATTTATACTGCTGTGGCGACAGATATCGCACGTCAAAAAGAGGTCTGGTTTCAGTCGGGTTCGCTGCAAACAGCAATGCGTGCCTCCATCTCGGTGCCGGGTTTCTTTACGCCCTATGTTCACGAAAATCGGGTATTGGTGGATGGTGGGGTGCTCAACCCTTTGCCGATTATTCCCACCGTTGCGGCTCATGCAGATCTGATTATCGCGGTCGATCTTAATGCCCGCGATCCCAAGCATGAAGCTTTGAATTTACCTGATAATGCCTACTTAAATCGCAGCGGCGTCAGTGATAGCTGGCATTTAGATTCAGTCTCGGCAGCTGGAAACGCTAATGGAAACGGCAATGGCCACGCAAGCAATGATGCAGAAGGTCAAAAGCGTGAACCTCCTCGGGTGGGTGGGCGAATTGATATTCTGCTGGACTCGGTAGAAGTGATGCAGGGAAGCCTGTCACAGTACAAGATTGCTGGTTATCCGCCGGACCTGGTGGTGCCCATTCCGCATGAACTCTGTCATTTCTTTGAGTTTTATCGTGCGGAAGAGGTCATTGAGGTGGGGCGGCAGATCACTCGAGAGCGGTTGGAGGCGCTTGAGAAAGGTGCGCTGGTCTAACTGTTATCTCGTTTCAGCAGTATATACAGTGCACCTGTACCGCCATCCCTGTCTTGTGCTGATGTGAATGCCAGTACACCAGGCATTCTGCGTAACCATTCGTTAACATAGGATTTCATCAATGGTTGTTTGCCTGACTGGCTGTACGCTTTGCCGTGCACGACAATCACAGCGCGCATCTTTCGGTTTCGGGCCATACGAATAAAGCGGCTCAATTCGTCGCGTGCATCATCAATGGTGTAACCGTGCAGATCAAGCCCTTCTTCCCAGGGAATATGGCCTTGCTTCAGGCGCTTCAGTACACGAAGTTGAACACCGGGTGCGGCGAAGATTAGCTCCTCGTTAGACTCGACCAGATCGACGGCTTCACTTGATAAGTTGTCGATTACTTTTTCTTCTTCAATCAAAGCC
>NZ_JBFGYC010000743.1:0-1258 GCF_041587635.1 Pontibacterium sp.
ACGTAAACCCTCTTTAACGCGGTTGAAACAATGCATACTATGGCTAAAACCGCTTACAAATGGAGTATTTTTAAATGGTCAGGAAAGCCGTGATTCCAGTCGCAGGACTAGGCACTCGTGTACTGCCAGCCAGCAAAGCAATTCCTAAAGAGATGTTGCCGGTTGTTGATAAGCCCGCTATTCAGCTGGTAGTAGAAGAAGCAGTCCGCGCCGGCATCAAAGAAATTATTCTGATTACTCGTAGCGGCAAAGAGGCCATTGAAAATCACTTCGATAAGCATTACGAAATTGAAGCTGAACTGGCGCGCAAGGGAAAGACCGCCATTCTTGAATCAGTGAAGGACATTTTACCTTCTGACGTCACCCTAATGGCTATCCGTCAGCCTGATGCGAAAGGTCTGGGGCATGCCGTCTTATGTGCAGCAGCAGCAGTGGGTACGGAGCCGTTTGCCGTTCTTCTGCCTGACGTACTGGTGGATTGCGACGAGGGTGTAACACATGACCTCAGTCAGATGATAAAAAATTTCACGGCCGAAAATGCCACCCAAGTGATGGTCGAACGTGTTGCAGATGAAGATATCAGTAAATATGGTATTGCTGACTGCAGCGCCGTTCCAGCAGCGGGTACCAGTGCAGCTGTGGCAGGGTTCGTAGAAAAACCTACCGCTGAAGAAGCACCCTCCAACCTTGCTGTTGTTGGCCGTTATGTTTTTCCTGCCCGAATCATGGACCTGTTGCAAGACACGCAACCCGGCGCGGGTGATGAGATTCAACTTACCGATGCCATGGACACACTGTTGAATGAACAAGCCATGAGTGTTTATCGCATGTCAGGCAAAACCTTCGACTGTGGTAACAAAGCCGGTTACGTAGAAGCCGTTCTGAACTACGCCCTGAAACACCCTGAAACCAAAGAGCAGACCCACGCTCTGATTAAGCAGTTAAGCGTATAACCTATGGATCTCACACAGAGTGCTGAGTGGCAGCAGTTGAAAGCCCACTCAACGTCGATAGAAGAAAGTCATCTGCACCATTTGTTCGAGAATGACGAGAATCGCGACAAACGTTTCTCATTTCGTAACCAAGACCTCTTTATCGATTTTTCCAAACAAAGGATTGTTCCGGAAACTTTGCAGCTACTGACCGAGTTGGCCCGCGCAAATAACCTAGAAGAAAAGATCAAAGATCTTTTTAGCGGACAGCGTGTCAATACATTTGAGAACAGACCAGCTCTGCACTCTGCATTACGTTTGCCTGA
>NZ_JBFGYC010000744.1:0-1232 GCF_041587635.1 Pontibacterium sp.
AGATGCCACTCTAGTCCTGAGCGAATGTAAACGCATACTCTCAGCGGAAGGCTCGATCCTCCTGCACGAAGTACTGGAAGGCCCGAACCATAGCAACATCAAATATCCCGTCCCTTGGGCACGCAGTGCCGACAGCTCCCACCTGCGCAGCCAGCAAGAACTGGAATCCCTCATTCAGTCGGCAGGGTTCAAGATCGATACATTCAGTGACTGGTCACAAGAAGCCTTGAGCTGGCGAAAACGTCAGTCGGAAAAAGAGCAGCAAGCAAAAGACAGCGGACAAGCCACCCAACCACCCGTGTCCCCTGCCCTTATCTTAGGTCCGGAGTTTGGTCAGATGGGTGCCAATGTGATGCGTAACCTTAGCAGCGAAGCCGCACGCGTAGTCGAGGTTTTAGCCCGGAGCATCGGGTAACATCTACCCAAAGATGGGATGAGTGTGTTGCCCGGCATAACGGAATACCGAACAACATCAGCACGCTATAGAGACGTTTTTACGATTTGAGGTTATCCTTCCGTATAACGATAACTTGATAAGACGTCTAACGAGCAGCAAAAATGAATCTCAACGACCCTTTCGGACGAGTAAAGAAACAGCGTGAGAAAGAATATCACGCGTTGCGCACAACCTTGATGGATGCGGGCATTAACGACCGCCATGAAGCAGAAAAACTACTTGAGACACTCGCCAAACGTGGCAAGTTCGGGCTGCTTATTATCATCCCTCTCACCCTGATTCTTGCCGCGCTACTGCCGCAATTTCAGATTGTGATTATTGCACTCGGCGGCCTGATCAGCGCATGGTTGTTCAAAACCACCACCCGCAGTAGACAACATATACGCCGGTATATCGAAGAAGAGCTATCCCATGATGGAGACAGCCGGGACTTCTAGAGTTCACCCGCTGTTGATAAGCGGGGAGAAGCCTCAACTATTGGTTTCCCCTCGCCCTTACCTTATCAAATCGATTAGATTCAGGTGTCTACCGATCGCGCATAACGCCCGGCTTCGGGGCTGGCTTGTAGCTGCGAAGCAGCGAAAAGGCAGTCCCATCCACATAGTGGCGACAACAGCCGCTTGTTAGGGCTTTACTACCGATTTTTGAAATATTCATCGGCCTCACCGCTGTCGATGAATTCAAAAACCTTTGCTTTTGCCTCATCTAAAGTTTCATAGATGAACTTTCCTTTAATGCCATTCATTGTAAGTAGGAAGCCGGGCTCGACTGAAGA
>NZ_JBFGYC010000745.1:0-1222 GCF_041587635.1 Pontibacterium sp.
ACACGACGATACCCGTAAGCTAGGTGACGCGTTTCTGGCAGAAAATGCCAAGCGGGACGGCGTGATCACGACAAAGTCTGGTATGCAGTATGAGGTTGTTAAAGCGGGAGAAGGCCGATCACCACGCTTTTTGGATACCGTTGTTGTTCATTATGAAGGCAAGCGAGTTGATGATGTGGTATTTGATAGCTCTTATACACGTGATAAGCCTTCAGAGTTTCCTTTAAAGGCGGTGATTCGCGGCTGGAAAGAAGCGTTGCCTAAAATGAAGGAGGGTGGCGTATGGAATATCTACCTACCTGCTGAACTGGCATACGGTGCCACCAGTCCGAATGAAACGATTCCGGCAAACTCTGCGTTGATCTTTAAAATTGAGTTGTTGGAAGTAAAAGACACGGTTGCGGAGTAATTTGATATGAGCCAACAGCAATTTAACCAGTCGCTGGTCGACTTTCTAAGCGAATCCCCCACACCGTTTCATGCCGTACAAGCCATGGTATCCCGGTTGTCTGATGCGGGTTTTCAGGCACTGGCAGAGGGTGACAGTTGGAATGTTGAAGCTGGTGGTCGCTACTACGTTGTGCGTAATGGGTCCTCCATCATCGCGTGGACCATGCCTCAGACTTCAGCCTTGGAAAGTGGGTTTCGGATGGTCGGTGCACATACCGACTCGCCTTGCCTCAAGGTTAAACCCACGCCGGAGATGCACAAAAACGGTTATTTTCAGCTGGGTGTAGAGGTGTACGGTGGCGTGTTGCTGAATCCTTGGTTTGACCGAGATCTGTCTATCGCCGGTCGTGTCAGTTATCGTAATGACGAAGGTGAATTAGCCGATGCGCTGGTCGACTTTAGCAAAGCGGTTGCGATTATTCCGAGTCTGGCGATCCATCTGGATCGGGAGGCCAACAAAGATCGTACGATCAACGCGCAGACCTACCTGCCACCTATTCTGGGACAGAGCGAAGAGAAACCGGATTTCCGGGCGTTACTGAAAACCCAGCTTGAGAGGCAGGGTGTTGACGATGTGGCGCAGGTTTTTGATTACGAGCTGTGCTTTTACGATACGCAGAAGCCAGGGTTCGTGGGCCTTAATGATGAGTTTGTCGCGTCAGCTCGCCTTGATAACTTGCTGAGCTGTTTTATCGGCTTAAATGCACTGCTTACCAGCGATACATCACAGGGTGCGCTGTTAGTATGCAATGACCATGAAGAGGTGGGCAGC
>NZ_JBFGYC010000746.1:0-1197 GCF_041587635.1 Pontibacterium sp.
ATTGCATGAGATCGCTCACTGGTGCGTTGCGGGTGATGAGCGCCGTAAGTTGGAGGACTTTGGCTATTGGTACAAACCTGATGGCCGGACTGAAGATGAACAGACGTTGTTCGAGAAAGTAGAAGTCGCACCGCAGGCACTGGAATGGATCATGGCACAAGCCTGTGGACTGCGCTTTAATTTCTCTGCCGATAATTTAAGTGGTGGTATCGGTGCGAGTGATAGTTTTAAAGGAAATGTTTATAAGCGGGTTCTGTACCTGCTTGAGCATGGTTTTCCCGACCGTCATAAGCAGCTGGTGGAGGCTATGCTGACGGAGTTTAATCAACCCGCTCTAAACCCTGATCAGTTTTCGCTTGCGGGGCGCTGAGCATACGTAGTCCTGCATTTCTGGCAGGGCAACCATCCTATGTATGATCCCCGACATCGCAGAGATGCCTGCGATGTGGATCTTAATGCTGTATCGGTAAGACACCAATGAAAGGAGATGATGCAGCACACCGTATACTTGTGTGTGCTGCATTAAGAAGGGTCAGCCTTGATTGAGGATGGACTTTAAACCTGCTGCAACTTCTGCCGGTGTGCTGCTATGCATAAGGGTTGAGACCAATATGCCTTCTTGATTGATCAGGTACAGTCGAGAGGAATGATCAACGGCGTAACCTGAAGCTGAATCTGTTTCTTCGCCAATTCGATAGAATGCACCGTATCGTTTGACCACGCGGTCAATCTCTTCTCGACTGCCTGTTGCTCCGATGATATTCGGATGAAAGAACGCGGCATATTCTTTCAACGCATCTACGCTATCCCGTTCAGGATCAACACTCAAAAATACGCCACGAACCTGAGCCTGTTCTTCTGGCGTTAATGTGTGAATCGCTTGTGATAGCACCGCCAGACCCGTCGGGCAGACATCTGGGCAGTTGGTGTATCCCAGATAAAATACCACGGCTTTACCGGCCAGGTCTGAGAGCTTTAGGGAGCCTTCACTCGTCTGTAGAGTAAATTCCCCACCGAGAGACTCTCCAAGCGCGATGCGCTGGTCAACCGGTTGTGGGCGAAAATAGAAGGCTAACGCCATCCCAACCAATAGAAATGCAGTCAGGATAAGCAGTGTGCGTAAGGTATTCAGTCCGTTTTTCTTCATTTGGCTGTGAAATCAAAGTGGGCTTCAAGTTGTTGTTGGCCTTGCTGAGC
>NZ_JBFGYC010000747.1:0-1196 GCF_041587635.1 Pontibacterium sp.
CGGTCAGATACCATCTGGGTGTAAAGCGCCGTCATGATGGCGTGTTCTACGCTGCTATTCGCATTGGGTGTGGCGACCGAGAAGAAGGTATCCGCTTTTGGTGTATTGAATTCGGTGTCTTGCAGGTGCCACAGGCGCATACCGTTTCGCTCAAATACGACCTCGGGTCGGCTAATTTCCGCGTCATCAGTATTCGCTTTTACGACCATTTCATCGGCCATAAATGGGTTTCGGCTGCGGACATTCAGGTCAGCAATAGCGGCAGGGTTTTGCCAGTTTTCCAGCTGATCGGCGTGTAACGCATCAACCCGATAGCCTGTATTGTACCAGGGGTCTATCCGATCAGTTTGCACGTCGGGAGATTGGGTTGTCACCAGCATATTGTTTGGCGAAATCTGATCAAGATAGGATTTGATCTGTTTGACGTCGAAACGCTCCATAACATAAGGGGCGTCGAACACGTGCTCGACGGGGAATCGTTGCATCATCGCTGCAAGGTGGCTGACTTCCTTCATTGGTGTTGTGCCCTGATGAAATCGGAACTCAGCATCTCTCAATCGTCTTTGTTCCTGATAGAGCGACAGTTGTATACCGTCGCGACGAATCAGATCCATATACGAAAAGAATGCTTCAATCACTTTTTGCTGCTGTTTAAGGCCCGCATCAGTTAATTCAATTTTTACCTTAAATGCGGCCTGATCTTTCAGATCGATACCGGTCGAGGTTGATAGGCTGTTGGCATAGCCTTGCTCCTTCAAATAAGCCAATAAACTGCCATGGCCTTCATAGCCAACAAGGTCAGAGATATAGAGCAGCGGTTTTTCCTGCCAGGAATCCCGCACGCTTTCAACCGGGAAGGTGAGTGCGAGCGTGTTGTTGTCCTTAAGCGACTTAATACTCAGATGGGCGGGTAGTGTGCCGGTTTCAAACAAAGGCGCGTCGACGTTGATGGGTTCAGCTTCTTTGTTTGGAATAGCACTGAATAACTTTTCCACCATCTGCTTGAGTTCTGGGATCGATTCTTTGCCTTCTACCACCAGTGTCATCAGGTTAGAGGAGTAATACTGATCATAAAACTCCACGAGGTCTGTGCGTACATCCCCCCCCAATGTTTTTATTGTACCCACGTCAAAGTGACTAAAACTATGGGAAGGGTTCATCACCTGTTTGGTCACTGCGTAAGAGCGACGTCGGTC
>NZ_JBFGYC010000748.1:0-1187 GCF_041587635.1 Pontibacterium sp.
GGGGTGTGTCGTTAACTGATTCAGGTGCAGCGGCAGAGGCTGCGGATTTCACCTTCTTTCGCTGGCGATCCAGCTCGCGAGCCTTGGACTTTTGCTGTTTTTTATACTGAGCAATCCCTTTCTCAATCCCCTGGGCGATCAGTTTGGTCTGTTCCTTGGTCTGGCCCGGCTTTTGGGTTGCGCGGGCGATCTTCAGCGCGTCCGTTTTGGTTTCGTCTGATACGACCTCTTTCTTCGGGGATTTTGCCATGGTTCGCCGTTTCCTTCGCAGATGGTGAAAGCGATAAGTATACCGCGATCACGCCTCCGCGTTCTTCCTTCGCTTACTTCACCATTCAGACGGGGGCAGATGGTCTGGTGAGTATCCTCTAGTTTTGATGTGTTGACGTGACAGGGCGCTGAAGTTTGCTCAGGCCAGCGGCAATTATCGCCACAACCACCACAGAAAAGATAAAGCGCCCCAGCAATACGCCGCTTGCGTCCGCCCCGAGGGCCATCACAAACAATGTATCCTCAATCAGGCTGTGACACAGGCTCATAAAACACAGTGACAGGAAGATGTCCTTCTTGGCAACATGACCGGCTTGGGCTTCTTTGATGATCAGTGCGCCGCCGTAGGTCAGCCCCAATAGTGTGCCGAACATGGTCAGCGTAGTCGCTCGGCCTTCAATGCCCATCACTCTAAGGATCGGCGTCAGTACTTTTGATAGCAGATCGGTGATCTTCAGCAGATCAAATAGCTTTAGTACAACCAACAACACCACGATGATTACAAACACCCAAAATAGCGACTGAGCATTACTCCAGGTCCAGTCTGCCCACGTAGCTTTACTGGTGTCTTCCAGTTGTGGCAACCATGCCAACTCCAGTGGTTGTTGCAGCCAGCCTCCGGCTTTGTAGATTGCATTGAGGCCCGCGCCATAGATCAGTGCGCCAAAGAATCGAAGTGCTGCGGTAAACCAGAAGCTGGCACCGGCTTTCTGTGCAATGCGTTGTTCAACGGGCAGGGCGTGGGCAATCAACACCATCGACCAGAGCACGGTCACTTCGGCAACGGTGATCTCCAGATTGGGCAGAATGCCGATAAATACCGCAGCACCACCGTAAATGTTGACCAGCAAGGCACTGACCCAGACCAGTCCGGCCTGTTCCGGCAAACCGACGATACCCATCAGTGGGCTTAACCA
>NZ_JBFGYC010000749.1:0-1171 GCF_041587635.1 Pontibacterium sp.
ATTGCGAATATCAGCAGATTCAAGATGTACCTCATGAATACATGAAGGAGATCTGCAAGTTAGAATTAGGAACAATCTACCGTTGTGATGTGTGTAGTTCATCTTGGATGAAGAGTGCTAGTCGAGGCTGGCTGATGCTACGCGTTGGCCATTCGCATTTCAAAACAGCGGTATAACGTCAGTCATTAAGATATCTTTGTTTGCGCCGTTTATAGGATAACTTCCGGTCATCTGTTTGGTCACTTGGCGCTTCGGGTGCGGATTGGACGCTACACCCGTCTCTTGAATTCCACTTCTCTTTCCCTCCGTATATCTTTCTGATCATCAAGCTTTAAACCCTGGATTTTCGCTTAGTTTTTACACTCTGTCTTGGTGTGGTTTTCACCAATACTTGCAACCTTGCAGTTATATGTCATTCAGATATATAGATCGTTTTATTATTACTGATCTGTATAAATATTGAGCACGCAACAGTGCTATCATGCGAACAAACATAAGTATCAAACGTCAGTTTGATTGTTTAAAGCACAAGATCCTCTCTCGACACGGCAAAGCCTGAGCAATCAGGTGACGCAAAGTCACGGGTCCCTCTGGGATAGCCGGACCACCGAAGGAGAGCCTCATTAAACGGACCATCTATTTGTGAGGATCTTAGCTGATGTACTGCAGAGGTCGTCATGAAATGTTCGTCGTTTATCGCCAACATCAATCTAGTTGGTTTATTGATCATCGGCACTATTAGTCCTGCTTACGCAGAGCCTGATGAAACAGGCTTCTCTCCTACCGTCAAAGCCATGCAGTTCGATCACATCTATAGCGAGAGTGGCGCATCGTATCCATTGTATGCAATACCCTCTCCCGGCAGTACAAACGAGCCGTATGTAGAGAAAGCTATTGAACCGAAGAAGAAAAGCGTGAATAAAAAGAGTAACTTGCGACGCTTCTATATCGGGCTTCTTACCGTGATGAGTCCGAAGTAATTTTTTACCGGACACTCAGCCCTGAAAGAAAGATGCCGCAGACTGGGCAGCATTTCATATACCTTTTTTACTCATCGCCTTTTCCAACGCACTGAAATTCTGATCCAGATCTTTCGATAGATTTTCCAGCATCTCTTTGGCGTGCTCCTGCTTCAATTTCTCCGAATCGTTTTCCAGAGACCGTGTGTTGG
>NZ_JBFGYC010000750.1:0-1153 GCF_041587635.1 Pontibacterium sp.
AGTTATCCAATACGGCCTCTCCCTGACTGCTGGCGGCCTGAAGACAGAACGCCAGATATCGAGGAAAAGGCAGAATGTCATCACGCCAGAGAGATCCAGAATAAAACTGCCCGACACGGCGTTGGTACTCATCGTCAGTAATGCATTTGTTCAGCCGATAATCCTGATCATTAAAACCGGTACAGATCCGCCCCGAGGACCGCTCACCGCGCTGATCCAGTGTCTCGACTTCAACCCAACGAAAACGATGTTCACGCTCATACAGGCCCAGAAACGCCTCTTCGCTGCATTCAAACTGGCTACACACGATACTGACGCCATCGTATGCCTGGGTTGAACAGGAGGCGATCTCCAGGTCCGTTTCACTCGCACCGTGGCGACTGAAGAAAACGATGCCTACCTTGTTGAAGATGCGGCGGTAACCCGGCACCTCCACTAAGCGAAAGTTTTCCAGCTCGGGCACGGTTTCCCGCGCCGATTGCTCAGACAGCAATGAGCCGTATCCAATCACGGATATCATGATACCTCCTCATCAGCACCCGCTTTGCCCAAACCACTGGAGGCTTCCAGCGCAGATTCAAATGCGGTTTCAAGCAAACTTTCCGGCAACTTCTTTTTCCCGCTAGCACCAAGCTGATTGAGCATCGCGGCCTGATTAACCAGATTACCCCGCCCTTTTGAAAGACGGTTTGTCGCCGTATCATACGCTTGACGGGTCCGCTCTATATGACGACCAATATCATCCATCGCCTCGACGAAGCCGACAAACTTGTCATGCAACTCACCGCCACGCCTGGCGATCTCACGGGCATTCTGACTCTGGTGTTCATAGCGCCAAATGTTATGAATCGTGCGCAGAGTCACCAACAACGTTGCAGGACTCACCAGCATAATGTTGCGTTCGAACGCATCATTAAACAGGCCGTGATCATTTTCCAGCGCCAGCATGAATGCCCCTTCAACCGGAATAAACAGCAGCACAAAATCCAGTGAGCGAACACCTTCGAGCCCCTGATAAGCTTTGTCACTCAGCCCACGTACATGTCCACGCAGTGACTGGAGATGCTCACGCAGGAATTGTTGCCGTTGTTGATCGTTTTCAGTCGAGCAATAACGCTCGTAGGCGGTCAGGGAGACCTTGGCATCGACAATG
>NZ_JBFGYC010000751.1:0-1150 GCF_041587635.1 Pontibacterium sp.
GAAACACTAGAGAAGTATCTGACTGAAACGATGACACCCTGGTTTATCAATCACATTAATACGATGGATACTGTGACTGCCATGTTTGTATCAAGGCACGATTAACTCTTTAATTAAACGAACGTACGCTTTATCTTTTCTGAGCTTTACGGTTAATACGCAGTGGCTCCCAATGATTAATCAGATTTAGTCTCTGATCTGAACGAATTTTATAATCGTATATTGCAAGGCGCTTATATTTAGTTATAAAGTTCGTTCTCCTCAGTATCAGGAACCCGGCAATACCGATCTGCATTTGCTTGCCAAACGCGGTTTCTTTCCGGGAAAGGGACTACAATTTAATAAGCTCACCCCTGAACTTTTATTCCAAACAAGTATCAGGCGCTTATTAGCAGTAATAAGGACGTCCTATTCATCTGCTTGGTAGTACATATTGCTCACTATGATAAACGACGAAATCAGCCAGAAGCTGATGCCCTTGAGTCTTGAACAACTCGACAAGATTCAGCAAAAGCTAGAACAATTGGTCGCAGAGAAAAAAGAAGCCAAGAAGCGTAAAAGCGGCTTACCTCCGGTTGCCGGAGACCTCGATTCACTTGCAGCCATGCAAGATATGGATCTGAGCAGCCTGATGCGGGAAATTTCGCGTCGCTGATCGCCCTCCTCTGCTTCTAAAATGATAACGCACCTATAAACAGCTTATTCAGATAGCTATATTACGCGCGCGCTTTTTTGCGGATTTCAGCACTCTTCTCTGATATGCTCGGGCACTATAATGTGTCCGCGGGGACACTCCTTTTTGACAGAGAAGATAAGTCAGCGCCATGAGTAAATATTGGAGCGAGGCGGTTAACGGCCTCACCCCTTACGTGCCCGGTGAGCAACCTAAAGACACCGGTATCACAAAATTAAATACGAACGAAAACCCTTACCCCCCTTCACCTGCTGCGGAAGCCGCTATTCGCGAATTTCCGCTGGATCGATTGCGTCTCTACTCAGATCCGGATTGCGCTGAATTAAAACAGGCGCTGGCAGATCATTTCTCGCTGGAAAAGAAAAATGTATTTGTGGGCAACGGTTCTGACGAAGTATTAGCCCTTACTTTTATGGCTTTTTTCCGTCAGGAACATTCGCTCTTACTGCCGGAAAC
>NZ_JBFGYC010000752.1:0-1103 GCF_041587635.1 Pontibacterium sp.
GCCCCGTAGGGCAAGCCCTTAAGCCTGCATCTGCGGTGTTGCAGTTTTTGTTAAGGACTACGACCATTAACTACAAACTGCGCCTGGCATCTACAGGCTTAAGGGCTTGCAGAGCGCTCACGGGACTTGTTCGCACCTTCCCTAGCTTCATAACAGACATAAAAAAGGCCACATAAAATGCGGCCTTTTTTATATCTGTCCGGCTGGGGGAAAGCACACCGGAACTGCAGTCACAACTTACTTTATGACTTTTTGTCTTCGTTCATCAGTGAACGAATTTTGAGACCGCCCCAGATCATCACGCCAGTCATAACGGCAATCATAACCAGACTTGGAGCCAGTGTTTCAAAGCTGTACGGATCGATACCAAACATGTTGTCACCCTCTCAAACAATGTTTTTCTAAATCTAAGAATTGGGGCTAGGTTACAACGAGACACATTAGTGAAAATTGATATAGCTCAAAAAACACCCTCCCGAGCTGGCAAGGTAAAGAGAAATATAGACACAGATCAATATAATGCGGTGCTTGCTCAACAGCAGCATGCCACCGCCCAATCGGAAATAGACAATGCCGATTCCTAGTGATTACTCATCAACCTGCTAAGCTTTATCAAGCACCCGCGAACGGCGCGCCCTTATCACGCCATTTTCGCTCAAGCTACGATCGGACCTTCCCTTTCTCACATGACTTAGGAGAGTGGTGATGCCGTACATGACGAAAGTCTGGACACCCGCAGAACTTGCGAAGATGAACGAGGAGAGTTTTCTGGTGGATCTGCTGGATACGATCAAATTCTCTCCTGAAATCGGTGACAATGATGCCACCATTGATCTGCTGAAAAAGAAGCTCGAAATTGTGGAAAGCCATATCCAACACCGGCTTGACGCAAAGTAATCAGCTTAGAGGTTGCTCATTCCGTGAGCCACTAGTGGGGGCATTCGCCCCCAGTTCTTACTTTACCTATAGAGTCTCCACTGCTTCTCCTCTTCTCAGCCCTATCTGACTTTTTGCCTCCCCCAAATCGGCCACACCCACAGACGTATCCTCCATATACGTATAAAGCATCCTCTGAAATACAACCTACGCCACCAACGCCTTCA
>NZ_JBFGYC010000753.1:0-1061 GCF_041587635.1 Pontibacterium sp.
ATGCGGCGCAGTTTGGGAAGCAGAGCTTTGGAGCTGCGGCTTAACCCAGAGCTTTGCTGTGCGAGGCGCAGCGAGCATCTGACAACAGCGAATTGTTATTCGCATTTAAAACACTAAAGGTGAAGTTATGGATTTTGGTCAAGCAATTAAAGAAATGCGGATAGGTAAGAAAGTACAGCGTGTCGGCTGGAATGGTAAAGGAATGTTTCTCTTTCATGTATCGGGCAACTCTTGGGATTTCACAACAGATGTTTCTGGTGTTGATGATCTGGATACAGAATCATTTATTTGCATGAAAACCGCTGGTGATACGTTAATACCGTGGCTCGCTAGTCAGGCAGACATGCAGGCCGAAGACTGGCAGGTTGTTGGCGAATAACAAAGAGATACGGGGCCTTGTCCCCGTCATCGAGGTGTTATGTAAAGGTTAGCACGGACAGTATTAAGAACTGAGATACATCTATTACGAGGCTTCGACCTCGTAATGATCGCGCGGTCTGGACAGCCGCAAAACGGAATGGGACAGAAGAGGATCAATAACATGCAAGAACGACTACTGCGACTAACACAAGTAGAAGATATGACCGGGTTCAAGAAGTCATACCTTTATCGAGAAAAAAACGCCGGTCGGTTTCCGGAGCCTGTAAAGATCGGCACTACAAGCCGCTGGAAAGAAAGCGAAGTAAAAGCGTGGATCGACAGCTTTAATGTAACAGTGGAGCAGGAGGAAGTGTCAGCGGCCTGATACCGCACCATCTAGAAAGTCAGCCCACCACTGAAGCATTTCTCGCCGCTCATCCAGGTACTGGGCGTGATTATACGCCCTCCTTTCCCCCTTTGACTCAATATGCGCCAGCTGGCGCTCTACAGCATCAGGGTTCCAGCCCTCTTCATTCAATATCGTAGAGGCCGTCGATCTAAATCCATGGCCTGAGAACTGCTTTTCATACCCTAAGTTGCACAGTGCCTGATTAATTGCTCGATGGGACATAAAGTCATCAGGCCTTCGAACGTTGGGAAACAGGTGATCGTTTTTGCTATCGCCCGTCAATTGCTGAAGC
>NZ_JBFGYC010000754.1:0-1014 GCF_041587635.1 Pontibacterium sp.
GTACATCGCTCTTTTTCCAATACATACTGAGGATGAGACAACGGAGTCAACCCCGCAGTTCCTTGTTAAGTGCGGGGTCGGGGAGGGGGCGTTTTTCTGTAGTGCGATCAGGTAATGGTGGTGTAATTAGGCTTTGGTTCGCTACTTGGGATAGTGAGTTGAGCCTCTGGCTGGGGACGGCTGAAGAAATACCCTTGGCCCAGATCACAACCGTAACGGCGCAGTATGTTTTCCTGCGACTCTGTTTCGATACCCTCTGCCACAACCTTGAGGCGCAGGGTATGGGCCATAAAGATAAGACCACGGACAATCCGTTGGTCACTGCGATTGTCGTCCATCTCCATGACGAAGCTGCGGTCAATCTTGAGCTTATCCACCGGTAAACGTCTCAGCATCGCGAGCGAGGAATAGCCGGTACCAAAGTCATCGATTGCAATGCTAACACCGATCGCTTTGAGTTCGCTCAGGGTTTCGATCGCCAAATCGATATTCTCCATCAGGCTCGATTCAGTAATCTCAATCTCCAGATAACGGGCATCAAGTTCACTCTTGTTCAGTTCCTGCTGAATGTACTCGACCAGATTAGGGTCCATAAACTGTTGCGGTGAAAGGTTGACCGACACACTAGGACAGTAGCCCGTACGGGCGAGGGTTTTCTTAATAAATGCACAGGAGGCCTGTATGACCAGATAACCTATATCTTTAATACAGCCGGATTCCTCTGCCTGAGGGATAAACTTGTCGGGAAACACCAGGCCTGACTCAGGATGGTTCCAGCGAATGAGTGCTTCGTAAGATTCGATGTTGCGGGTTTCCAGATCGTAGATTGGCTGATAGTGCAAAATGAACTGGTTATGATTAACAGCAACGGCCAGTTGCTCGTCCAGGCGTATTTTGGCAAGCGCTTTTTCCTGTAACGACTGATCGAAGAAGCTGTGTTGTTTGCCACCGTTGTTCTTGGCCTCATACATCGCCATATCGGCGTTTCTGAGCAGAGAGGTAACGTCTTCACCA